>JANPBN010000375.1:0-1527 GCA_031430415.1 Dehalococcoidia bacterium | reverse complement strand
GATGCGTTCATGCGCGACGTGCTGACACGAGCGCCGCGGTCGTACATGCCCGGCAAATGCAAACCCCTCAAGGGCGACTACAAGGGCTATTGGGAGTTTGAACTCGCCCGGTTTCGGCGGCTGATCTACTGGCCTGACGATGAGGCGCGCACCGTCTACATCGAGTACCTGGGGCCGCACCCCGAATGGCGCAAACTGCGAGGCAGGCGTGGACTCTCCTGACACCCGGCGTCAGGACGTTCGTTGATCCGCGAATGAACGCGTCGCTACACTGACGCGAACGAACACCCGTTCACCCACCTGCCGGAAGTCACCTCATGCCAGCACCTTCACCATCAGCGGCGACCGCCGGACTCGGACGATTTCATCCCGCTGTGCAGGCGTGGTTCGGGCGCACCTTCGAGGGCGCGACGGCGGCGCAGCAGCAGGGCTGGCAGGCGATCGACGAGGGTAGCGACACGCTCGTCGCGGCGCCGACGGGCAGCGGCAAGACGCTGACGGCGTTCCTCTGGAGCATCGACTCGCTGCTGAAGCGCGGGCTCGCGGGCGACCTGCCCAGCGGGATCGATGTCGTATACATCTCGCCACTGAAGGCGCTGAGCAGCGACATCGAGCGCAACCTCGAAGCGCCACTGGCCGGCATCCGCGCTTGCGCGCTGGAGATGGGGCTGGAGCCGCCGGAGATCCGGGCAGCACTGCGCACGGGCGACACGACGCAAGCGGCGCGCGCGGCGATCGTGCGGAACGCGCCGCACATCCTCATCACGACGCCGGAGTCGCTGTACTTGATGCTGACGGCGGAGCGGAGCCGCGCGTTGCTGCGCAACGTGCGCACGGTGATCGTCGATGAGCTGCACGCGCTGATGCGCGACAAGCGCGGCTCGCATCTGGCGCTGTCGCTGGCGCGGCTCGACGCGCTCTGCGACGCGCGGCCCGTGCGCGTGGGGCTGTCGGCGACGGTACATCCGATCGAGGAGGCGGCGCGCTTCCTGACGGGGAGCGAACGCACCGGCATCGACGGCGCGCCACTGTGCACGATCGTCGACGTGGGACATCGCCGCGATCTGGACCTGGCGATCGAAGTGCCACCGACGGACATGCAGGCGGTGCCGGCGGCGGAGCAGTGGGGCGAGATCTACGATCGCATCGCCGCGCTGATCGCGGAGCAGCGGACGACGATCGTCTTCGTCAACACGCGGCGGGTCGCCGAACGCGTGGCGCACAACCTCGCGGAGCGCATCGGCGAGGAGCACGTGGCGGCGCATCACGGCAGCCTGAGCCGCGACCGGCGGCTGCGGACGGAGCAGCGGCTCAAGTCGGGCGAGCTGAAGGCGATCGTCGCAACGGCATCGCTCGAATTGGGCATCGATGTCGGCACGATCGACCTGGTGTGCCAGATCGGATCGCCGCGAGCGATCACGACGTTCCTGCAGCGCATCGGCCGGAGCGGTCACGCGCTGGGGCGCACCTCGCGCGGGCGGCTGTTCGCGACGACGCGCGATGAGCTCGTGGAGTGCGCGGCGCTGA
>JANPBN010000374.1:0-5067 GCA_031430415.1 Dehalococcoidia bacterium | reverse complement strand
CGATCGCACGCTCGAAGCGATCCTCATCACCGAGTATCACGCCGCCGAGATCGTCCGCGATGATGCCGCGCTCCGACCGCGCGTCGATGCCGTGCTGCGGAACATCGACGGCGCATCTGCCGAACTGCCGCTCGACATCCGCGCGACGGCGTTCCAGGTGTGTGTGTGGGACGCGCTGACCCGCATCCCGCGCGGCGAGACTCGCTCCTACGCCGAGATCGCGCGCGAGATCGGTCGGCCGACAGCGGCGCGTGCCGTGGCGTCCGCCTGCCGCCAGAACCCGATTGCGGCCGTCATCCCGTGCCATCGCGTCGTGCACAGCGGCGGCGGCCCCGGCGGCTACCGCTGGGGCCTCGCGCGCAAAGCCGCGCTTCAGGCGAAAGAGCGCGGGGAGTGACCAGCGCGTTCATAAGCGTCTGGAAGACGACGATCGGCCACGTCGGGCGCTTTAGTCTTGTCGACTGTGACAGTGTTGACCCGAGGCTACTACGGCACGCGCCGAGCGGTCAGCCGTTTTCGACGGGAAGACGCAATTCCTCCGACGCTGGGACCGGATCCCTGTCGAGGCCGTCCTCTTCGACGATCTTGCGCCAGTTTCGCTGCCAGGCTCGTGCGCTGAGCGGGAGGAGGAACTTGGCGGGTGCAAACGCGAGCTTCGCGAAGATGCCGCGGTCCGTGAGGCGCACGCGCGTATGGATGCGCGTGCCGCCGTCGTCGGTAGCCGTGAGTTCGATGGTTTCGGTCATGCGACCGGCCATGATGTGCCCACCCCAGACCTGGTTCGTCCCGCGCATCGTGTAGTAACTGTACGGACGCCAGTCGACGATCTCCCGCATCGCGGCACCGAGAGCGTGGGTGCAGTGGCTCTTCGCGCCGTTGCCAGTGCGGCCGCGAGCGTTGCGCTCGTCCTCGTCCGGGTGCTTGTGTAGCGGGCCGCGCTCCACGCGCCATCGCTGGAGGGGATCGACCATGTAACCCCACACTACTGCCGGTGGCGCGGGCACGTCGATCGTAAACTCGCCGTCGGCCTCGGCGGAACTGAGGTACTCTCTGTGAGATTTGCGCATATCCCGAAGCACCGGTTCCAGGTCGTGGACGCCACCGGTCGTCTCGCCGAATGACTCATAGGTCTCCATGTGTTGTGGCAGCTTGAATGCGGCGGGCATCTTTTCCAGGCAGGGCGCCGTGAAGAAGGCGTATGCCGGAATGCCGAGGTCTTCTCCGATGCTGTTCTTGAGCAGCCGGTGCACCAGGATGACATCGCCGCCCGCCAGATCCTGTCGATCGCCGTCCTGCTCGACAACATAGCCGCCGTAGTGCGCTACGAACTTGAGGCCGAGGGTATCGATCGAGGCGCACGCCGTGCAATGACACGTCGCGGCCCGCGCCATGTTGAGCAGACGGTTCGAGAAGTCGACGTAGCAGACCTCGAGCAACTCCACGAGACGCTCGCCGTCGGGGAACGCTGTGTCGGGGGCGTAGCAGAAGACGGCGTCGCCCTCGAGCTTCACGAAGCGCATCGGCGGCGTCAGCCGCTCCCGGATCAGCGTGGTCAGCTCCAGGATGATGCCCTGCGCGTGCTCGATCTCCGTCCCGGTCAGGAACGCCGTGTATCCGGAGATATCCGCCAGGACCAGATATCCCTGTTGCGAACGGTAGCCTGATGTCATGCGCCGCCTTCCCAAGCCGTGGAGCTATGAGCGAGTTTACCTCGCGGGCTCGTTTGGCGAGAGGCGTTGTCGACGCCCTTACCAGCGTACGCGCGCCAGGATCCCCAGCAAGGACCGCGCCGCCGGACGCGCCGCAGACGATCCGCTGGTCGCGCGGTTCGATTACCCTGCGCTGCATGGAACGCCACTTCACCGTCACCGGGTTCGTCGTCGATGGCGCACGCACCGCCCTCCACTGGCACCCGAAGCTGAGCCTCTGGCTGCCGCCCGGCGGCCACATCGACCCGGACGAGGATCCGGTGCAGGCCGTGCTGCGCGAAGTGCTCGAAGAGACCGGCATCACCGCTGAGATCGTGCCGCATCGTCAGCCCTACACGTTCCGCAACGTGACGCAGCTGCCGTCGCCGTTCTCGATGATCGTTGCCGACGTCGTCGAGCCGCAGGGCACGCACCAGCATATCGATCTCGCGTACGTGGTCCGGCCGGTGGCGGGCGTGCCCGTAGTGGCGGCGGAGAAGGATCACGGCTTCGTCTGGGTCACAGAGGCCGAGCTGCGAAGCGACGCGCCGCTGCCCGTGATCTCATGCGGCGTCGAAGCCTCGATCGCGCTGGATGTGCGCGAGGTCGCGCTCGCGGCCATCGCGCTGGTACGGGAGACGGCCGCCGCGCATGGCAGCGCCGGCTGAGCCGCCCTTCGGCCCGTGCTATCGTGATCCCATGAGCGACGAGTCTCCGCAGAGACGCATCTACCTCGACCACGCCGCGACGACGCCCTGCGACCCGCGCGTCGTCAGCGCCATGCTGCCGTACATCACCAACGCCTGGGGCAACGCGAGCAGCATCTACGCCGAAGCGCGCGAGGCCCGCAAGGGACTCGACGCCGCCCGCCGCACCGTCGCCGAGATCCTCGGCTGCAAGCCGAACGAGGTCGTCTTCACCAGCGGCGGCACTGAGGCCGACAATCTCGCGATCCGCGGCGTCGCCGAGGCCTCGCGCGCAAGCGGTCGCGGCGACCACATCATCACAACGCAGATCGAGCATCACGCCGTCCTCCACGAGTGCGAGGCGCTCGAAAGGGAAGGCTGGCGCGTCACCTATCTGCCTGTCGATGGCGAGGGCGTCGTCGACCTCAGCGTCCTGCGCGAGGCGCTCGAAGACGCGACGGTGCTCGTGAGCGTCATGTACGCGAACAACGAGGTCGGCACGATCCAGCCGCTGTCCGAGATCGCCGCGATCCTCCGTGAGCGCGACGCCCACATCGCGTTCCACACTGACGCCGTACAGGCCGCGGGCGCGCTCGACCTCAACGTCGATGCGCTCGGTGTGGACCTCATGTCCATCGCCGCCCACAAGCTCTACGGACCAAAGGGCGTCGGCGCGCTCGTGGTCCGCCAGCGTGTGCCGTTTCGCGCGCAGACCGTCGGCGGGTCGCAAGAGCGCAATCGCCGCGCCGGCACCGAGAACGTCGCGGGCGCGGTCGGTCTTGCGACAGCACTGCAACTCGCGCACGACGAGCGCACGTCGCGCAACGCTGCGCTGGTGGCGATGCGCGACCGCCTGCTCGATGAGCTGCCGGAGCGCGTGCCGGGAACGATCGTCACGGGTCCGCGCGATCGCTCGAAGCGCCTGCCGAACAGCGCCAGTTTTGCGTTCGAGAACGTGGAGGGCGAGGCCGTGCTGCTTTCGCTCGATCTCCTCGGCATTGCAGCGAGCAGCGGTTCGGCCTGCACGACGGCGTCGCTCGAGCCGTCGCACGTGCTGGTCGCCATGGGCGTGCCGGAGCGCTACCTGCGCGGCAGCCTGCGCCTCACGCTGGGCGCCGACAATCGCATGGAAGACATCGACCGCTTGCTGGAAGTGCTCCCGACAGCGGTGGCGAAGATCCGCGCGCTCGGCGGCTAACGGCGGCCGCGGGCGAAGTCAGCCTTGATGCGCGCCAGCAGGTCGCCGTCGAGCGCCACATCGATGCCCGTCATCGCCATCGCCTTGGCGGCACGAATCATGCCGGCGTGCGCCGAGTCGGTCGCCGCGAGTGCCGTGAACTCGGGAGAGTGCGTGAGCGCCGTCGCGCCGATCGCGAAGTTCGGGTGGATCGATGGCACGACCTGGCTCACGTTCCCCATGTCGGAACTGCCCGCCGTCAGTTCCTTCAGCTCGATGAACTGCATGCCCACGTCCTCGCCGTTCGCGCGATACGCGTCGGTCATGGGCATGTTCGTCTTCATCGGCGCATATTCATTGTCGGCGTGCCAGTCCATCGTGACGGAGCAGCCGGTCGCCAGCGCGCCCGCCTCGAAGCAGGCCTTGGCGCGCTCCTTCAGCTGTTCCAGGTACCACGGCTTCAGCGCCCGCACGTAGAACGATCCCATCGTATAGCCGGGGACGATGTTCGGCGCCTCGCCGCCGTTCTTGATGATGCCGTGTAGCCGCGCATCGCGCCGGATGTGCTGTCGCAGTTGGGCGATCGCCTGGTATGCCGTCACCAGCGCATCGAGGGCGTTCAGCCCCTGCTCCGGGAATACCGATGCATGGACGGACTTGCCGCGATACTCCACATCGACATGTGCGACGCCGAACATCGGGGAGACGGCGAGGTCGACCGGCGAGGCGTGCGCCATCATCGCCACATCGACATCGTCGAAGCAGCCGCCGCGCACCATTGGGATCTTGCCGCCCTGCCCCTCTTCCGCTGGCGTGCCGAGGATGACGATGCGCGCCTCCGCTGGATCGAGCGCGGCGGCGAGACCGATCGCCGCGCCGACGCCCGCCGTCGCGATCAAGTTGTGACCGCAGGCGTGGCCGATCTCCGGCAGCGCGTCATACTCGCTGCAGATGGCGATGGTCACCGGGCCTCGGCCCCACTCGCCCCGGAACGCCGTCTCCAGGCCGTAGGCGTGCTCCTGCATCTTGAATCCGTGCGCGGCGACGAACGGCACCAGTTGCGCGTACGCGTGACGTTCTTCGTACGCCAACTCCGGATGCGAATGAATCTCGCGGGAGATGCGGATCAGTTCCTCGGATGCCGCGTCGATCGCCGTCGCCGCGCGGTCCTTCGTGCTGCCAATGTCGCTCACGTCGCCACCTCCTGTCATGAGGCGTAGCCTACCGAGGGACGGTGGCGAGGGCCATTGCTCGGCCTGGGCGATCAGCGCGTGAACTCGGGTGCCGGCATCGTGGCGATGCAGCTTGAGTCCGGCGTGATCGCCGGATCTTCGAGAAACGCGACGACGATCGCCATCGGGCACCCCTCGTCGAGGACGGCGTGGCCCTTCCACGGGAACTCGATGTATGTGCTGCGTGACAGCGTCTCCGCGGCCATCCGCCCGTAGAGCGGCGGCGTGATCACGTCGTACTGTCCCGCCAGCACGAGGGTCGGGATGTCGCTGACCACCGGCTG
>JANPBN010000373.1:0-14331 GCA_031430415.1 Dehalococcoidia bacterium | reverse complement strand
CGACGAAGCAGGCGATCGCGCGATCGTACGTGGACACGACGGACGGGAAATCGCGCATCGCCCCGCGCCGCGTCGCGAAGCGAACGCCGGACCACCGGTCGGCGCCCGTACGAATTCCCGCGCGCAGCCGCCATCGCAACGCCAGTGGAATCGCCGTTCGCGCAAGCTGTCGCGCCGCGTCAGTGGCGCTCACTCGGCGAGCTTGGCGCCGAGGATGGCCGGCTCCCAGTAGGCAGACATAGCGGCGATCTTGCCGTCGTCATCGAACACGAAGGTGGAGATACCCTCGAAGCTGATCTCCTTGCCGGCGTGCGTCGCACCGCGTGCGGTCCATCGCGCCGCTGCCTCGGGTGGGTTCGCGCTCACGTGCTCTTCCTGGAGGCCGAAGGATGCGAATACCGCGTTGATGCCGCCGAAGATCTGGCGTCGCTCGGCATCGGTCGTTGCGGCCGGTCCGCCGACCGGATCGCGCATCGCGCCATCGGCGGCGAACAATGCGACGATTGCATCGACATCGCCCGTGCGGATGGCGGCGTAGTACGCGGCGACGCGGTGGCGGATGGCATCTGGCGTGAGGGGCATGGTGGGCCTCCGGGGGGCAGGTCTGGTCACGGCCAGATTCGAAACCCGATTTTGCTCGGTAATTTTCGGTGTTTTCGGGACGGCTCCGGCCTATGGTCTCGCCTCTGGTTGTTCTCGAGGGCGGCGGCGTTCGCCCACGCTCTCGTCATCTTACGCCTGTTCGGCGGCGAGATCTAAGGCGGCGGCGGCACGGCTCACGCATCTTGTCGTTGACGAGTGAGCCGTGTGTCTATACGTTGTTCGCGATACCCCGCGGCCAAAGAAACGGAGTAGAACGCGATGGCGCTCATTGATTCGCTGAAGCAGGGGCACGCCGGAATGTTCGGATCGGTGTTGGGCGTGCGATTCGTCGAGGCGACGCCGGATCGCGTCGTGGCCGAGATGGATGTTCGGGACGATCTGTGCACGGTGCCGGGGGTGCTGCACGGCGGCGCGATCATGGGCTTTGCCGATGCGCTTGGTGGATCGGCGACGGCGCTGAACCTGCCGCCGGGCGCCGGGACGACCACGATCGAGTCGAAGACGAACTTCTTCGCGGCGGGACGCGCGGGCGAGACGGTGCGCGGCGAGTGCGTCCCGCTGCATCGGGGGAAGAGCACGATGGTCTGGCAGACGCGTGTGATCTCGCCCGAGGGGCGGCTGCTCGCGCTCGTCACGCAGACGCAAATGGTGCTTGCGCCGCGGCAATCCGACCAGGGCAGCCTGACGCGTCAGTCCGACCAGGACAGACTGACGGCGCTGTTCGCCGGCAAGACGTTGCCCGAGCAGAAGGCGCTGCTGGCGACCCTTGAGCGTGCTGGAGCAGCTGTCTACCGAGGATTCGCGCAGCAGGAGCCCGATGCGACCGTGCGTGAGGCCTTGCTGGCGGCGGCTGCGAGGGAAGAGGAGAACGCCGAAGTCCTCGAAGAGAACCCGTAGATAGCGCGTAGGCGTGAATAGAGCGAAGATACGCCATCGACCGGGGCACGCTCGCAGGACGCGGGCCGAGGCCCGCATGAGGAGGGGATCATGGCAACCGATAATGGCAGCCGCGCGAACGAGATCATCGTCATCACGGGCGCATCGACGGGCATCGGACGAGCCTGCGCGGTCTATCTGGATGCTCTCGGCTACACGGTGTACGCCGGTGTCCGGCGCGACACGGACGGTGACGCGCTCCGGGCGGCTGCATCGCCGCGCCTGACGCCGGTGCGCATCGATGTGACGGACGCCGACTCGATCGCGGCAGCGCGGGCGGTGGTAGAAGTCGCGGCGGCCGGACGCGGCATCAGGGGCCTCGTCAACAACGCCGGGGTGGGCGTCGGCGGGCCGATGGAGTTTGTGCCGATCCCGGATCTGCGCCGCCAACTCGAAATCAACACGATTGGCCAAGTGGCCGTGACGCAGGCGTTCCTGCCGATGCTCCGGCAGGCGCGTGGCCGCATCGTCATGATGGGGTCGATCGCCGGACGCCTGGCGACGCCGTTCGTCGGGCCGTACTCGGCATCGAAGTTTGCGCTCGAGGCGATCACGGACGCCTTCCGCGTCGAATTGAAGCCGTGGGGCATCAATATCGCCATTGTGGAGCCGGGGGCCATCGCGACGCCTATCTGGGACAAGGCGAAGGTGACGACGCAACAGGTGTCCGCCGATCTGCCGCCGGAGGGGCATGCGCTGTACGGGGAGGCGATCGCTACGCTGACGGCGTTCACGGAGGATGCGGCGAAGCGCGCGGTGCCGGCGGAGCGGGTGGCCAAGGCGGTGGCGCACGCGCTGCTGTCGAAGCGCCCCAAGACGCGGTACCTCGTTGGCGGCGACGCTCACGTGCAGGCGGTCGTGGCGACGATGGTGCCCGATCGGATCGCGGACCGGCTGGTGTCGCGCCTGCTCAAGCTACCGAAAGGGTAGCGAAGAGGCGACATAACGACGCGGTGTCCCCGGAGAGACCCGGTGCCGCTGGTGGGCTTGCGGCAGTGCCTCGCGGAGCGGGCTGCGCGCCTTGACTCGCCTGCTTCTGGCTTCATATACTGTGCCGCGAACCCGCCGAGAGGCGGGGCGTATTTTTGTTCGGCAGCTTTACCAAGATCGGCCCACCCTCAGCGGAGGGAGACAGGCGTTCGGGCCCGGGTGGCGCAACGGCAGCGCAACCGATTTGTAATCGGTAGGTTAGTGGGTTCGAATCCCCTCTCGGGCTCCAGTACAGGTTCCCATGGCGGGCCGAGGTGTTCGGCTTCCCCCGCCGCGCCGCCAATCTGCCCACATAGCTCAGTTGGCAGAGCACACCCTTGGTAAGGGTGAGGTCATCGGTTCAAATCCGATTGTGGGCTCCAGTGGAAGTTGGGCCTGCCGCAAGGCCGGCCGGTATGCAGTGAACAGCGGAGCATCGCCTCCCGGAGGCGGCGTTCCACCCGATGACGTGCGTCCGCATGGCGCGGAACACCAGCAGGAGTCCCTCTACCGGAGGGGCGCAGGAGGAGTAAGCCGGACATGGCCAAGCAGAAATTCGAGAGGACGAAGCCGCACGTCAACATCGGCACGATCGGCCACGTCGACCACGGCAAGACAACCCTGACAGCGGCGATCACGCGCGTGCTCTCGCTGAAGAAGTTCGCCAGCTACCGCGACTTCGGCAGCATCGACAACGCGCCCGAAGAGCGAGCGCGCGGCATTACGATCGCCATTACGCACGTCGAGTACGAGACGGAGTCGCGCCATTACGCGCACGTCGACTGCCCCGGACACGCCGACTACATCAAGAACATGATCACCGGCGCCGCGCAGATGGACGGCGCGATCCTGGTCGTCGCGGCGCCCGAAGGGCCGATGCCGCAGACGCGCGAGCACATCCTGCTGGCCAAGCAGGTCGATGTACCGAGCATCGTCGTCTACATGAACAAGGTCGACCAGATGGATGACCCGGAACTGCTGGATCTGGTCGAACTGGAGCTGCGCGAGCTGCTCACGAAGCAGGGCTTCCCGGGCGATGACATTCCGATCATCCGCGGCAGCGCGCTTCAGGCATTGAACGGCACCAGCGATGACATCAACGACCCGGCGTACGCCAGCATTCTCGAGTTGATGAACGCCGTCGACACGTACATCCCGACGCCGGCCCGCCCGATCGACCAGCCGTTCCTGATGCCGGTCGAAGACGTCTTCGGCATCAAGGGCCGCGGTACCGTCGTCACGGGCCGTATCGAGCGCGGTATCTGCAAGGTCGGTGACGAAATCGAGATCATCGGCATGGGCGAGACGCGCAAGACGACGGTCACGGGCGTCGAGATGTTCCAGAAGACGCTTGACCAGGGACAGGCTGGCGACAACGTCGGCGCGCTCCTTCGTGGCATTGAGCGCGAGGACATCCAGCGCGGGCAGGTGCTCTGCAAGCCGGGGTCGATCACGCCGCACAAGAAGTTCGAGGCCGAGGTCTACGTCCTGTCCAAGGACGAAGGCGGACGCCACACGCCGTTCTTCAGCGGCTACCGGCCGCAGTTCTACGTCCGGACGACGGACGTCACTGGCTCCATTCAGCTGCCTGATGGCGTTGAGATGATCATGCCGGGCGACAACGTCAAGATGACGGTGGAGCTGCACACGCCGGTCGCCGTCGAGTCGGGACTGCGCTTCGCGATTCGCGAGGGCGGTCGCACGGTCGGCGCAGGCGCGGTTACGAAGATTCTCGAGTAGAGCTCAATTACCGGCACGGCCCGCCCGTTATACTTGAGGGGCGGGCCTTCGTGCCTGCCCGGCAGGGTGGGACCGGCCGGAGAGCAGAGGACACATGGCCAAGAAGGACGACCGGCAGATCATCACGCTCGCCTGCACCGAATGCAAAGAGCGGACATATACAACGCAGAAGAGCCGGCGCAACGACCCGGAACGGCTGGAGCTGAGCAAGTTCTGCCCCCGGTGCCGTATCCACCGGGCGCACCGCGAAGTCCGCTAGGTAAGGAACTTCATGAGCCGCGCGCTGCGCCGTCAACCGCTTGTCCAGAAGCCGCCCGCCAAATCACCGTCCTTTCGGCCGGCTGGTGGGCGCCCGCCCAAGGCCACGAGCGCCGCTGCGCCCGAGGGCCCGCGGAAGCGCGGCCTGTTCGAGCGCATTCCGATCCTTGGTCCGCAGATCCGCGACATCTTCATCGAGCTCAAGAAGGTCACCTGGCCGACGCGCGAAGAGACGACGCGTCTGAGCGTCGCCGTCATCACTGTCACCGTCGTCATCGGCATGCTGCTCGGCGGCGTCGACCTCGGCTTCAACTGGCTCGTAGATAACACCCTCCTCAGGTAGGGATCCATGGCGCGTAAAGGCAAGGCTCTCGCAAAGGCCGCAGCGCCCGAGGAAGTCGATGGCGCCGGCGATTCGCCGGAAGAAGCGGCGATCCAGGAAGGCCGCGCCTGGTACGTGATCCACACGTATTCGGGCTACGAGAACAAGGTAAAGACGAATTTGGAGCACCGCATCCTTACGATGGATGCGAAAGACCTGATCTTCCAGGTCGTGATCCCGACAGAGGATGAGATCGAGATCCGGGATGGCCAGCGGCGCACGGTGGCGCGCAAGATCTTCCCCGGATACGTGCTGACGCACATGATCGAGCTGAAGGAAAACGACGAGGAGTCGAGCCGCGCCTGGTTCGTCGTGCGGAATACGCCGGGCGTGACGGGATTCGTCGGTTCGGGCACGAAGCCGGTGCCGCTCGAGCCGCCGGAGGTGAAGCGGATCCTGCGCCAGATGCGCGTCGAAGCGCCGAAGGTGAAGGTCGGCTTCGAGATCGGCCAGAGCGTGCGCATCGTCGATGGGCCGTTCCAGGACTTCGTCGGGCAGGTTGATGACATCAACCTGGAGAAGGGCAAGGTCAAGGTGCTGGTGTCCTTCTTCGGGCGCGAAACGCCGGTGGAGTTGGACTTCCTCCAGGTCGAGAGAATCTAAAAGAGGCGCTGCGGCGTCATGTGAGGTTCAGCGCCACGCGTGCGATGCGTGGCACTGTCATCGGGAACGTACAGAGGTAGAAGATGGCGAAGAAGATTCGGGCCGTGATTACGCTGCAGATCGAGGCGGGCAAGGCGAACCCTGCGCCGCCGGTCGGTCCTGCGCTCGGTCAGCACGGCATCAACATCATGGGCTTCTGCAAGGAGTACAACGAGAAGACCTCGAGCCAGGCGGGCAGCATCGTGCCGGTCGAGATCACGGTCTTCGAGGATCGCTCGTTCTCGTTTGTGCTCAAGACGCCGCCGGCGTCCGACCTGCTGAAGAAGGCTGCGGGCATCCCCAAGGGGAGCCGCGCCCAGAAGCGCGAAAAGGTTGGCGCGCTGACACGCGATGACCTCCGCAAGATCGCGGAGATCAAGATGAAGGACCTCAACGCACACGACATCGATTCCGCGATCAAGATGGTCGAGGGCACGGCCCGCAGCATGGGCATCGAAGTCTCAGCGTAAGGCGAAACAGGCAGGCGCCCCGACAGCCGTCAGGTTCGACGGGCATAGCACCAGCGACGGAGGCCGAAGACGCGCACGCGTCACCAGGCCGGCTCGGCCCGCAAGGGTAACGTCGCTTGAGGAGGACGAGAGATGAAGCACGGGAAGAAGTACAACGAAGCGGCGAAGCAGATCGATCCGGAGAAGCTCTACGCGCCCGATGAGGCGATCAAGCTTGCGAAGGCCACATCCTTCGTGAAGTTCGATGAGACGGTCGAACTGCACATGCGTACGGGGCTCGACCCGCGCCACGCCGACCAGCAGATCCGCGGCACCGCACTGCTCCCGCACGGACTCGGCAAGACCGTCCGCGTGCTCGTCTTCGCCGAGGGCGAAGGGGCGCGCCTAGCGACCGAAGCCGGCGCCGATGAAGTGGGCGGCGACGAACTGATCAAGAAGGTCGAAGGCGGCTACACAGACTTCGACGTCGCGCTCGCTCAGCGTGACCTGATGGGCAAGGTCGGCCGCCTCGGTCGCGTCCTCGGCCCCAAGGGCCTGATGCCGAACCCGCGCTCAGGCACGGTCGTCGATGCGGAGGACATGGCCAAGGCCGTGAACGAAGCGCGACAGGGGCGTGTCGAGTTCCGGCTCGACCGGACGGCGATCGTCCACGTGCCGATCGGCAAGGTGAGCTTCGATGAGGCGGCGCTGGAAGAGAACATGGCGACGCTGGTGTCGCAGATCGTGCGCGCGAAGCCGACGGGCTCGAAGGGCGTCTATATCAAGTCGATCACGCTGACGACGACGATGGGCCCGGGCATCCGCCTCGACCCGGCGACGACGCTGACGATGAAGGCGAACTAGCGCGCGACGCACGCGCCGAGCAAAAATGCAATGACGAGAGGCGGCCTGCGAGGGGTCGTCTCTTTCTTGTGTGCGGCGGGCTGGGGGCCTCACCCGGCCTGCGGCCACCCTCTCCACGGTCGTGGAGAGGGGAGCTTCGCGCGCCACGTTCGTTCAACGCCCGAAGCGGGGCGATGCGGTCACGGGTGCGCACGGGCGGGCGCAGCTGAAGCTACGCCGCTACGGGCCAGCGGGCTTCGATCCCGCTTCTCGGAGCGCAGCGGAGATCCCGCCAACGGCGGGACCGCGGCTAGTCTTCGCCGGCGGTGCCGGTGCCGTAGGGGATGGCCATGGCGGGGGCGGGCTGGCCGAAGCGGGTCCAGAGCTTGAGGGCGCCGCGGAGGGCCTCCATGCGCTCTTCGTCGCAGTCGAAGCCGGCGAGCAGGCAGCGATCGAGGTGGTACTCCATGAGGCGCGCGCCGACGACATCGAGGGCGCTGCGCATCGCCATCGTCTGGGTCAGCATGTCCTCGCAGTCGCGCTGCTCCTCGAGCATCTTCTGGATGCCGCGAGCCTGGCCCTCGATGCGGCGTAGGCGGGCGCCGATGTCCTCCGGCAGGGTGCGGGCTTCGGGCTTGGGCAGGGTCTTCGTCGCCATGATGGGCCTCCGCTAAGGGGCGCTGGACACTATCTTGCGCTCGATGCTTGCATACCCCATGGGGGTATTGTATAGTGAGTCCACGAGGCGTGTCAATCCAGCGCCACCAGCGCTGGAGCAGCGGCGCAACTGCGCAGCGGAGAGAGAAAGAGGAGACAGACGATGTCCAAGCCGACCGAAGTAACCGACGCGAACTTCGAAACCGAAGTAATCAAGTCCGATATGCCCGTGCTGGTCGACTTCTGGGCGCCCTGGTGCGGTCCTTGCCGCATGGTTGCGCCGATCGTCGATGAGCTGTCAGACGAATACGACGGCAAGATCAAGTTCGTGAAGCTCAACACCGACGACAACGTCGGCGTGGCGACGAAATACCAGATCCGCAGCATCCCGACGCTCCTCGTCTTCAAGGGCGGCGAGCCTGTCGGACAGATCGTCGGCTTCCGGCCGAAGAGCGACCTGAAGAAGCGCCTCGACGCGGCGCTCGAGCCGACCGCGGCTGGCTAAGAGCCGAATCGTCGCCGCTGCCATAAGCCACACTGCGTACCGCCCGCCCTCACCGGACGGGCGGTACGCGCTTTTCACGCTTGAACGAGGACAGTCGCATGACAACACCCGCACCTGAACCGAAGGCGTACGACATCGTGATCGTCGGTGGCGGACCGGCTGGTCTCGCGGCGGGGCTGTACACATCACGCGCGCGACGCCGCACGCTGCTCTTCGAGCGCAAAGTCACGGGCGGCCAGATCGCGCTGACGGCCGAGATCGAGAACTACCCCGGCTTCGACTCGATCAACGGCTTTGACCTCGCCGACGCGATGCACAAGCAGGCGGCGAAGTACGGCATGGAATCGGCGTACGAGGACGTCATCGCCATCGACCAGCTTGATGGCGGGGAGCATCTTGTCCGCACGAGCGAGGGGGCATATCGCGCGAAGGCGGTGATCGTGACCGCCGGCGCCGACTACAACCGCATCGGCGTGCCCGGCGAGGAGCGTCTCACGGGCTTCGGGGTGTCGTATTGCGCGACGTGCGATGCCGCGTTCTTTCGCGACCAGGTGGTGGCCGTCATCGGCGGCGGCGATGCGGCGATGGACGAAGGGCTGTTCGTGACGCGCTACGCGTCGAAGGTGCACGTGATCCATCGTCGCGACACGCTGCGTGCCAGCGCGATCTTGCAGGAGCGCGCGTTCGCAAACGAGAAGATGGACTTCATCTGGAACACCGTGGTCGAGGAGATCCTGGGCGACAAGGCCGTGACGGGCCTTCGTCTGCGCAACACCGTGACGGGCGAGACGAGCACGCTCGATGTCGCTGCCGCGTTCATCTTCATCGGCCTGACGCCGAACACCGGCTTTCTGAAGGGCAAGGTGCGGATGGACGATGGCGGGCACATCTACGTGACGGACTGGATGGAGACCGAGGTGCCGGGCCTGTTCGCCGCCGGCGACGTGCGCGTCAACGCCGCGCGTCAGGTCGTGTCATCGGCCGGAGACGGCGCGACGGCGGCGATTCGGGCGGACCACTACATCACGGATCACTTCGCGCCTGTGCGGACGAAGGCGGCTGTGACGGGGTAGCGTGCGCGTCTTCCGACGGCGCGTGGGCGTAGCACCCTACGCCCCGCCGGGCCGCCGCAGCGGCGAGCCGACAGAGCGGAGCTGAAGCTCCGCGGCTACGAGTTGGGTGGACGTGCGGCCTTCGTCTCCTACGACCAGCGGGTGGCGGCGGCGATGAGGGCGCGGCGCTCGCGGGCGGTGTTGACGGCGAAGCGCTGCCACTCGGGACCGACGCGCATGTCGGCGAAGAAGCCGGCGGGGTCTTCGTGGAAGTGCAGGAATGCGGACGACTTCCGGTAGAAGACGCCGCGCTTGCGTTCGGTGAGCGCCTCGACGCGGCGTAGCTCCGTCAACACTTCCTCGAGCGCGTCGAGCGCGATGGATGTCGCGTGCTTCATACGCGTATCGTACGCCACGGAGCGCTGCCTGTGCGGCGCGATGGTGATCAGTGACGGCGCCGGGCGGGCAAGAGTGCCTGCGCTACCACGGTGGTCGGTGTTGGTGGGCAATCGGGACAAGGAGAGAGGGCGCCGGTGTAGCGCCCTCTCTCCTTTTGTCGCTACTCGTGCTGTGGGCTACTCGTCGGGCTCGGCAACGAAGCCCTTGGGCAGGTCCTCGCCGGGGGCGGGCGCCACGACGGCGTCCTCGATGTCGAGGAGGTCGGTGTCGTCGTCGCCGTCGAGGAGATCCTCTGGCGTCGGCTCGGCGTCGATGTCGATGATCTCGATGACTTCATCATCGGCAACCTCGCCGAGGTCGACCTCTTCGCCGAGCAGCGTGCCGAGCAGGCCCGCGACCTCGTCGTCGTCGCCGAAGAGGTCGTCGCCCTCTTCGAGGGAGAGCGACTCCGGCAGCGGAATCTCCTTCATCGGCGGCGGCGGCAGGTTGATCGCCGTGCGCGCCGGGATCAGCTTGCCGATGATGACGTTCTCCTTGAGGCCCATGAGCTTGTCGGTCTGGCCGCTGATGGCGGCTTCCGTCAGCACGCGAGTGGTCTCCTGGAACGACGCCGCCGCAAGGAAGCTGCTCGTGCTGAGCGAGGCCTTCGTGACGCCGAGCAGCACCGGCACGGCCGTCGCCGGCTCGCCGCCCTCTGCCAGGACGCGGGAGTTGATCTCCTCGTACTCGAATCGGTCGACGATGTCGTTCGGCAGCAGTTGCGTGTCGCCAGGCGCATCGACGCGCACCTTGCGGAGCATCTGCCGGACGATGACCTCGATGTGCTTGTCGTTGATGGTCACACCCTGGGAGCGGTAGACCTTCTGCACCTCTTCCACCAGGTAGAGCTGCACGGCCTCCGGGCCCTTGATGCGGAGGATGTCCTGCGGGTTGAGCGAGCCCTCGGTGAGCTGCTGGCCGGCCTGCACGACATCGCCGTTCTCGACGCGAAGGCGTGACGCCGCGGGCACCACGTACTCGCGCTCTTCCTTCTCTTCGTAGACGATGGCGATGACGTCCTTGCCGCGCAGTTCGATACGGCCACCAATGCGGGCGATGACATCGCCGTCCTGGTAGACGATGGCCTCTTCGACCTTCTTCTTGGAGCGCGAGACCTTGGCCTTCGGCTTCTTCGCGGGCTCCTCTTCGACGACGACCTTCGACTTGGGTGCGGCCAGCTGCGGCAGGCGCGCGAGCACCATGCCCTGCTCTACCATCTGGTCCTTCTTCACTTCGATCTTCACGCCCTTGGGCAGTTCGTACTCGTCCGAGTAGAGCTCACTGCTCCGGACGCGAACGCGGCGCTGCTCCTGGTCGCGGACGATCTCCGCGAGGCCATCGATCTCCGAGATGAGGGCCTGGCCCTTCGGTACGCGGGCCTCGAACAACTCTTCGACGCGGGGGAGACCGCTGGTAATGTCGACGCCGCTCGCAACACCACCGGTGTGGAACGTACGCATGGTCAGCTGCGTCCCCGGCTCACCGATGGACTGCGCCGCGACGATGCCGACGGCCTCGCCCTGCCGGACGATGGCGCCGCGGGCGGGGCTGCGCCCATAGCAGAGCTGGCAGATGCCGCGCTTCGCCTGGCAGGTCAGCGCCGACCGCACGTAGGCGTGCGTGAGTCCGAGCTCTTCGATGCGGGCCGCGCGCGCGTCGTCGATCTCTTCGTTGAAGCCAACGAGCATGTCGCCGGTCTGCGGGTCTTCGAGATCCATGGCGGAGTAGCGACCGACGATGCGCTCACGGAACGATTCCAGGATGCCTGCGTCCGGCTGATCCAGCCAGACGCCCATGCGGGTGCCGCAGTCGTCGTGCTGGACGATGACGTCCTGCGCGACGTCGATGAGACGGCGCGTCAGGTAGCCCGAGTCGGCGGTACGGAGGGCGGTGTCGGCGAGGCCCTTGCGAGCGCCGTGGGTCGAGATGAAGTACTCGAGCACGGTCAGGCCCTCGCGGAAGCTCGACCGAATCGGCAGGTCGATGATCCGGCCCGAGGGGTCGGTCATCAGTCCGCGCATGCCGGCCATCTGCGTGATCTGGCTGATGTTACCCTTGGCTCCCGAGGTGGCCATGGTGTAGACGGAGCCGTAGCGGTCCAGTTGCTCCTGGATGGTCCGCTTCACGTCTTCCGTTGTGCGGCTCCACACCTCGACCGTCGCGTCGTAACGCTCCTGCTCGGTGATGAGGCCCATCTCGAACTCGCTGTCGATCTCCTTGATGTCGTCTTCGGCCTTGTGGATGAGACCGGCCTTCTCTGCCGGCACCCGTAGGTCGTTGACGGCGATCGTGATGCCCGACTGCGTCGCGTATTCGAAGCCGATGTGCTTGATCGCGTCGACGGTCTCGGCCGTCTGCTCGTTGCCGAGGACGTCGTAGCTCTTGGCGACGGCGACCTTGAGCATCTTGCGGTCCATGCGCGCATCGAGGTAGTCGATCGGGTCCTTGCCCAGCGACATGTTTACGGCCGAAGCGACGCCCGCCGGCAGGATCTCGTTGAAGATCAGGCGGCCGACGGTCGTCTCGACCATCACGGTCTTGGGGCGGCCTTCGGACGGCTCCGGGAGGACGACGGGCAGCATCTGTACGTCGTCGGCCGGGTGGTGCTCCGGCATGACGCCGAGGCCCTCTTCCGACATGTCGGGCAGCAATGCGGGCGTCGTCAGTGCGGCGTCGTCGCCGGGGGCGACGTTGCGCGGCTTGGTGTAGGGAATGCGGACCTTGATGATGGACTGCAGTTCGATGATGCCAAGGTCGTACGCGAGGTGCGCTTCCTCGGGGCTGCCGTATACGCCTTCGGAGCGGGCGCCGTTCTTGTTCGCGGCCTTGTAGGCGCCTCTGCCGTTCTTCTTCTCGAGCGTCAGGTAGTAGCAGCCGAGCACCATGTCCAACGTCGGGGCGATGATCGGCTCACCGGAGCCCGGCGACAGCAGGTTGTGCGTCGAAAGCATGATCTGGCGTGCTTCGGCGACGGCTTCGCGCGACAGCGGCACGTGGACGGCCATCTGGTCGCCGTCGAAGTCGGCGTTGAAGGCGGTACAGACGAGCGGGTGGATCTGGATCGCGCTGCCCTCGATCAGCACCGGCTCGAACGCCTGGATGCCGAGGCGGTGAAGCGTCGGCGCACGGTTCAGTAGCACGGGCCGCGTGCGGATGACTTCATCGAGCACGTCCCAGACTTCGGGGCGCGCCCGCTCGACGATCCGCTTGGCGTTCTTGATGTTGTGCGACAGGCCCTTGGAGACGAGGGCGTGCATGACGAACGGCTTGAATAGCTCCAGCGCCATGCGCTTCGGCAGGCCGCACTGGTGCAGCTTCAGCTCCGGACCGACGACGATGACCGAGCGCCCCGAGTAGTCGACGCGCTTGCCCAGTAAGTTCTGGCGGAAGCGCCCCTGCTTGCCCTTGAGCATGTCGCTCAGGCTCTTCAGCTTGTGGTTGCCCGAACCGGCGACAGCACGCCCGCGGCGGCCGTTGTCGATGAGAGAGTCGACGGCCTCCTGCAGCATCCGCTTCTCGTTGCGGATGATGATCTCCGGCGCGCCGAGCTCCAGCAGCCGCTTGAGGCGGTTGTTGCGGTTGATGACGCGGCGGTAGAGGTCGTTGAGGTCGCTGGTGGCGAAACGCCCACCATCGAGCTGGACCATCGGGCGCAGCTCCGGTGGCATGACGGGCAGCACGGTGAAGACCATCCACGAAGGGTGGTTGCCGGACTTGCGGAGCGACTCGATGACCTTGAGGCGCTTCGTTGCCTTCTTGCGGCGTTGGCCCGATGTCGCGTGGATCTCGACCTGCAGCTTCTCGCGCAGTCGCTCGATGTCGATGCGGTCGAGGATCTTCAGGATCGCCTCGGCGCCCATGCCGGCTTCGACGACGTTGCCGTAATGGTCCTGCAAGTCCTTGAACTTGGTTTCGGTGAGCAGGATCATCTTGTCGTTTTCGGCCGGGTCCTTGAGCGATTCCAGCTCGTCGATGCGTTCCTGGAACTCCGCCTGGACGGTCTGACGCTCGCCGCCGACGCGGTCCTGAAGCGGCTTCAGTTCCTCGAGGATCTGGCTCCGCTTCTGGTCGAGAGCCGCGTCCGACATCAGCGAGACGTCGTCCTTCTTCTTGTTGAGGTCGGTCTCGAGCGCGGCGACGCGCTCCTGCGCCACCTTCTTGAGGCTGCTGACCGTGCTCTTCTCGACGACGGTGCCCCGCTCGATGATCAGCGAGTCGCCGATCTTGTAGCCCTTGCGCGCACTCTTGCCGATGTACTCCTTGAGATCCGCCTCGAACTCGACGGCCGTTTCCATGATCGCGTCGGCGCCCTTCTGGCGATCCTCTTCGATCTGGGCCAGCTTGCTGGCCTTGTCGTCGTTGATGGTCTGCTCTGCGGCGGCCATCTCGCCCTGGAGCTCTTCGATGCGGTCGGCGAACGTCTTCTCGCGCCGCGTCGCTTCGCGCTCCATCTCTTCCTGCAGGTGCTCGAGGGCGCGCTTCTTCGCGTGCTCATCGACCGACGTGACGATGAACTGCGCGAAGTACAGCACGCGCTCCAGCGAGCGTGGCGACACATCGAGCAGCAGGCCGAGGCGGCTGGGCGTGCCCTTGACGAACCAGATGTGGCTCACGGGCGACGCCAGTTCGATGTGGCCCATGCGCTCGCGGCGGACCTTGCTGCGGGCGACTTCGACGCCGCACTTGTCGCAGACAATGCCCTTATAGCGCACGCGTTTGTACTTGCCGCAATAGCACTCGAAGTCCTTCGTCGGGCCGAAGATCTTCTCGCAGAAGAGTCCGTCCTTCTCAGGCTTGAGCGTGCGGTAGTTGATCGTTTCCGGCTTGGTGACCTCACCGTAAGACCACGACCGGATC
>JANPBN010000372.1:0-1898 GCA_031430415.1 Dehalococcoidia bacterium | reverse complement strand
GAAGATGGGCCCAGTGAGCCCGCCCGGGTCACAGCCGGTTGAGGGGTTGTAGCAGAGCGTGCCCTCCTTGAGCCGCCACCCGTAGTTGACGCCGCCGGCCGCACCATCGAGCTGAAAGTCCACTTCTTCGCGCTGGCCTTGCCCGACGTCACCGATGAAGAGGTCGCCGGTCAGCCGATCGGTGCTGATACGCCAGGGATTGCGCAGACCGAAGGCCCAGATCTCGCCCAGGCCGGGTATGACGCCAGCGAACGGGTTGCTTGCCGGGATCGCGTAGGGCGATGCGCTATCGACATCGAGCCGGAGCAGTTTGCCGAGCAAGACGTTGATGTTCTGCGCGTTGTTGTTCGGGTCGCCGACGCCACCGCCATCGCCGACGGCGACGTAGAGGAGGCCGCTGTCATCGAACGCAAGGCCGCCGCCGTTGTGGTTCGTCTGACCGGGATGCGGGATGGTGAGGAGGATCTGCGCAGTCGCGGCGTTCGCGATGTTCGGATTCGCCGACACGGTGTACCGCGCCAACACGAGGTTGCTCGACGTGTTCGTGTAGTAGACGTAGAAGTGGCCGTTCGATCCGTAGTTCGGATGAAAGATGATATTGAGCAGGCCCTGTTCGCCGCCGAACACGACGAGCGCCGAGAGATCGAGGAATGGCGCCGCGAGCAGCGTGCTCGTGTTCGTGTCGTAGACGCGAATCCGCCCCGTCTGCTCGACGATGAAGAGCCGGTTCGAGCCATCGCCCGCGTTGACGATGCTGACCGGCGACGATGTTCCGGGCGCGATCTCCTGGATCGCGATCGTTGCCGCCTCGGCGCGGTGCACCCGGGGCGCGTAACTGGCGGCGAGCACGAGGGCGACCATCGCGGCGGTGAAGATACCGAAGCGTCGGAGATTCGTCATTGCAAATGCACTCCAAGCAGGACTGGCCCTCGTAGGAGAGCCACAGATGCAGCATAGGGCGATGTGTCCCCGGAAACGATAACACCGGGCCAAGATTGTGTGCGGTCTGCGCACGATCGGCGGTTCGCGACAGCAGGATCGCTCCCTTAGGCCGATACCCTCATTGCCCGACAATGGCCGCCTTCCTATCATGCGGAGCGGCGCATGCCGAACAGCGCACAAGTCCGAAGATGAGGCCCGAAATCATGCAGATCTCAGTCGAGTCCGGCGACATCACCAAATCTGCCGCGCCGTGCATTGTCGTGAACCTGTTCGATGGCGTCACGGCGCCTGCCGGAGCAACGGGCGCCGTCGACAGCGCGCTCACAGGCGCGATCAGCGAACTGATCGCCTCGGGCGACATCCGCGGCAAGTGGGGCGAGATGACGCTGCTCCACACGTTCGGCAAGATCGCTTCGCCGCGCGTGCTCGTAGCCGGATTGGGGAAGAGCGGCGAATTCACCACCGACCGCGTGCGCGACGTGAGCGCGAGCATCTCACGTTACCTTCGCGGCAAGCGCATCACGCACGCGGCGACGGTCGCGCACGGCGCCGGCATCGGCGGACTCGAGCCGGCCGCGTGCGCGCAGGCGATCGCCGAGGGCGCCGTGCTCGGGCTCTACCGCTTCGGCCGGCACAAGAAGATCGACGACGACGCATCCGATCTCGTACAGCTCGACATCGTCGAGCATGATGCGGCGAAGGCCGGGCCGATGCGCGACGCAGCAACGCGCGGCGTGATCGTCGCCGAGGCGGCGAATTTCGCGCGGGACCTGGCGAACGAGCCGGCGAACGTGCTGACGCCGACCGAGTTTGCGGCGCGGGCGCAGGCGATGGCGGCGGAGTACGGCCTGGGCTTTCAGTTGTACGAACGCGAGTGGGCCCAAGAGCAGGGCATGGGCGCGTTCCTGAGTGTCGCGGCCGGCAGCGCGCAGCCGCCGAAGTTCATGGTGCTGACG
>JANPBN010000371.1:0-1525 GCA_031430415.1 Dehalococcoidia bacterium | reverse complement strand
GATTGGACGATCCGGCGCGCCCAGCTTCCGATTCGCGGCATCGATCCGATGACCAGCAACGAGTTCATCGCGCTCTGGGAAGAAGGCATCCCGCAATACCCGACGCGCACGTTCGGCGCGGACGAGCCGAAGGAGTAGGGGCGTGGCCAGCGCGATCCGTCGCAACAAGCTGACCGAGGTGATCTGGATCGTGCACCGCTTCCTCTACCGCGTGAGCGGTGGACGCATCGGCGGCAGCGCCGTCGGATTGCCGGTGCTGATGCTCACGACCAGAGGCCGGAAGAGCGGCGAGCCGCGAACGAGCGTGCTGACCTACTTGCCGAAGGGGCGCGCGGCCGTGGTCTTCGCGTCGAATGCCGGGGAGCCGAAGCATCCCGCGTGGTGGCTCAATCTGGTCGCCGACCCGCACGCGCAGGTGCAGATCGGCCGGGAAGTGACGCCGATGACCGCGCGCGAAGCGGGCGGTGCCGAGCGCCAGCAGCTCTGGGCGGATCTGCTGCGCGCCTCCCCGACCTACGCCGAGTACGAGCAGAGGACCACGCGCCGCATTCCGGTCGTCGTCCTCGAGCCCGGGCACTGACGGTCGCGTCGGCGCGTATCGCCGAACACGATCGCGGCGCGATCGGGAGTGTTCTTGGCGTCGGCCGCGGCGCCGATGTCCATGCGTACGATTCTCCGGCGCCGTCCTGAGCGAGGCGATTCGGCCGGAGTCAAGTTGGAGTCCGTTGACGCCCCACCGTTCTTCGGGAACGAATGCGTCTCGATGCTCGACGGACCGATGGCGGCGTTGGCAGGCGGCGCACTGATCGGAGGTGCGGCGTCCCTCCTTCTAGTGGTCAGTGGTCGCGTCGCTGGCATCAGCGGCATCCTCGGAGGTCTCTTCGACGGTCCGAAAGGCGGCCGAGGCTGGCGGGTCGCTTTTCTCGCTGGTCTCGTCGCGGGCGGCCTCGTGCTCCGGGCCGTCGCCGCGGACACCATCGGAGCGCCCGCGGTTTCCTCGCCCGTCGTGCTCGTGATCGCGGGAGTGCTCGTCGGGTTCGGCACCCGGCTCGGCAACGGTTGCACCAGCGGCCACGGCGTCTGCGGGGTGTCGCGACTGTCGCCGCGCTCGGGCCTCGCCACCGCCGTCTTCATGGCGGTCGGCATGCTCACGACCTTCGTCGTCCGTCATGTGATCGGACTCGAGCCGTGAACGGGCTCGTCGCCTTCGTGTCCGGGTTGCTCTTCGCGTGCGGGCTCGGGCTCGCCGGCATGACGCGACCCGAGAAGGTCCTCGCGTTTCTGGATGTCGCCGGCGCATGGGATCCGACCCTGGCGCTCGTGATGGTGGCGGCGATCGCGCTGCACGCACCGGTTGCCTGGTGGGCTCTGCGACGGCGAGCGCCGCTCCTCGGCGATCGCTACGAGGTCCCCGCGCGGCGCGACGTCGATGGGGCGCTGGTCGCGGGCGCGGCGCTCTTCGGCGTGGGATGGGGCCTCGGCGGCAATTGTCCGGGTCCGGCGCTGGTTTCGCTCGTGGCAGGGG
>JANPBN010000370.1:0-2418 GCA_031430415.1 Dehalococcoidia bacterium | reverse complement strand
CTTCGGCAGATCGAGGACGTGTTTTGGACACTTGCGGGTGTGATTAGCGCGGCGATTTCGTTCGTTACGTTGAGTGCAGCTTCGGAATTCATTTTGTTCGGTAATTTTCGTGTTTTCTGGCGGATGGATTCCGCGCGGCCGTGGGCGGTGACGGTTGCCCGTGCGGCACGGTCAGCTTAGGCCGGAGGAGCGCGAAGTCCGAGCGTGTCGTGACGCTCGCGGCGATCTGAAGGACGCTCGGCGGGCGGCTCGGCTCGATCACGATCCAACCGATTGAGTCTCGAGCTACATCCGATGATTCGCGCTGGCCGGCTAGGAGCCGAGGCGCGCGCTGCGCAGCGTGAAGGTGCGGGCGAACTCGACGCGGCGATCGAGGTCGCCGTAGAGGGCGCGCAGGCCCGGTTCAGCGGCAGCGACGACATCGGGCACCTGCGCGTCGCTGATCTGCCATGACTGGGAGAACGTGCGCGCGGCGAGGCGGTCGAGGAGTTCGCGGCCGCTTGTTGCGCTGCTCCACTCGGCCGCAACCCGAGAATCCACGCTGAGTCCCGCTTCGTCGCAGACCGTCTGGAAGCCCGCAAGTCCGCGGTCGAAGCGCTGCCCGCTGCCATCGACACTGCCCGTGACGGCGGCGATCGCTGCGGCGATGATGGCGTCGGCCTCGTCGCGGTGGCCGGGGCTTCGGTCGTCGCCGCCCAGGATCATGCAGCCGCCGCTACGCACGACAGCGAGCGCCGCCCGCACCGTCGCTTCGGCGTCGGGCACGAGATGCAGGATGTGCACGAAGAGCGCGCCATCGAACGAACCGACACGGAACGGCAGCCGCGCTGCTTCCGCGAACGCGAGAGCGATGTCGGTGCGCTTTTCGCGCAGCCGCGCGAGCATGCCCGGCGCGATGTCGACGCCTGTGACGTGTACGCCGCGCTCGGCGAGCGGCACAGCGATCCGCCCCGTGCCGATGCCGACTTCGAGCAGGCGAGGCTCGGCCGAGGTCTCGCGAAGCAACGCGAGGATGGCATCGCCGATCGCATCGACGACGGGCGACGGCATGCCGCGTGTCTCGTCGTAGACCGCGGCGACACGGTCGAACGGGCGCAGCTCGCCTCCGCCACTCACGACGCCGGCCTGCGGGGCGCCATGACATGGGTACTCGTGACGATGCACATCAGCTTGCCGTCATCATCGGTGACGCGTGACTCGACGACGGTCATCGTGCGGCCGCTGTGAACGATGCGGGACTCGGCCGTGGCTTTGCCATGATTCGTGTTGCGCAGGAGGTTCATGCTGATCTGGATCGACAGCGGAAACGCGTCGGCCGCACCCGCACCGGCCGCGCGCTGGCAGACGATGGTCGCAGTAACATCGGCCAACTGCATCAGCGCGCCGGCGGCGAAGACGCCCGTGCCCTGCCGCACATTGCGCGACATCGGCATCTCCATGACGGCGCGCTCGGGCGATGCGGCGAGCGGGCGCAGGCCGAGCGCGAGGATGACGTTGCCGTCGGCCTCCATGCCGCGCTTCCATTCTTCGTACCAGGCATCGTCGTATTCGGGCATGTCAGCTCCCGTTGAGCGCGGTCAGACGTTGAAGAGGATGTTCAGGCAGTCGCCGTCCTGCACGATGTACGTTTTGCCTTCCTGTCGCACCTGGCCGCGCTTCTTCGCCTCGGCCATCGATGAGGCATCGAGCAGATCGGACCATCCGACGACTTCGGCGCGAATGAAGCCGCGCTCGAGGTCGGTGTGGATCTTGCCGGCGGCGGCGGGCGCCGACGATCCCATGGTGACGTTCCAGGCGCGGCACTCGTCGGGGCCGACGGTGAAGAACGAGATCAACCCCGTCAGCTCGTACGACATGCGGATCATGCGGTCGAGGCCGGCTTCCTTGATGCCGAGGTCCTTGCGGAACTCGACCGCGTCCTCATCGGACATCTGCGCCAGTTCCTGCTCGATCTTGCCGCTAATCGCCGCGACGGAGCGATGCGGCCCCGCGAACTTCGCGGCGTACTCCGCCTCGATCTCGGCCGTTCGCGCGACATCACCCTCGCTGATGTTGATGACGAGGAGCAGCGGCTTGTCGGTGAGGAACTGGTAGTTGACGAGCAGCTTCGCGTCCTCGGCGTCGATCGTCTGCGCGCGGAGCGGGATGTCGGCCTCGAGGCCTTCCTTGAGGCGCGTCAGCAGGGCGACCTGCCGCTCCGCCTGGTCTCGCTCGGCGACCTTCACCGACCGCATCTCCGCCTCGATGCGCTCGAGGCGCTTCTCGATGAACGCGGCATCGGCGAACGCCAGCTCGAGGTCCATCGTCGAGGCGTCGCGGGCGGGGTCGATGCTGACGTTCGGATGCGGCACCGTCTCGTCGACGAAGGCGCGGACGACGTGGATCATCGCGTCGGAGCGGTTTAGCTGCGCGAGGAAC
>JANPBN010000369.1:0-4604 GCA_031430415.1 Dehalococcoidia bacterium | reverse complement strand
GCGGTTCTGCTGCTCCTTGCCGGGTTCTTTCTTCAGAATATGCAGAAGGTCCAGATCAACCTGCTCTGGTTCGACTGGGAGACGCGCATCATCTGGGCGTTGCTGATGAGCGCGGTCGTCGGAGCGGTCGCGGCGTGGCTGTTCGGATCGCTGCGCTCGCGCGGGGCGCGGAAGCGTGAGGAGTTGCTGGCGGCCGCGGAACTGCACCGGCGGAAGAACTAGGCGCTGCGGCACTCCGCGGTGGCGGCGAGGCCGCCCCTACGGGCGCTTCGCAGTGCGACGGAAGCACGTGGCGATGTGGTCATCGACGAAGCCGCAAGCCTGCATGAAGGCGTACATCGTCGTCGGGCCGACGAAGCTGAAGCCGCGGCGCTTGAGTTCCTTGCTCAGTGCTTTCGATTCGGGCGTCGACGGTGGGATCTGTGACGTGTCGCGCCAGTCATTCACGACCGTCTTGTTGCCACGCCAGAGGAACGCATCGAGCGAACCGAACTCGCGTTGAATCTCGAGCACGCGCCCGGCGTTGTTGATCGTGGACGCGATCTTGGCGCGATTGCGGACGATGCTTGCGTCTTCCATGAGCCGTGCGATGTCGCGGTCACTGAACCTTGCGACGCGTTTCGGGTCGAAGCCGACGAAGGCGCGGCGGTAGCCTTCGCGCTTGCGGAGTATCGTGATCCAGCTGAGGCCGGCCTGTGCTCCTTCGAGCGTGAGCACCTCGAAGAGGCGGCGGTCGTCGTGGACTGGCACACCCCACTCGTCGTCGTGATATGCGGTGTAGAGCGGGTCGTCGCCTGACCACGGGCAGCGGGAGACGAGGGCCGCGTTCACGTGCAGGGGCCGAAGTTCGTGGCCGCGACGACAAGGTCGGTGGCCTGCACGGTTCCGTCGCGATTGAGGTCGCCGGGGCGGCCTTCGATGCCTGTCATCCCGAAGCGGCGGGCAATCAGCGAGAGATCGATGGCGTTCACCCCGTAATCCAGGTTCACGGACGCGATCTCACATGCGTCGTCCCGGCCGTCGTCGTCACTGTCGGCGTCCCTGGGCGAGCTCAGCCAGCGCACCTCGATGTAGTCGTTGATCCCGTCGACGTCGCTGTCCTTGAGCGTTGGGTTTGATCCGATGCGTATCTCGCAGAGATCGGGCAGGCGGTCGCCGTCGCTGTCCGCACCTGTTGGCCTCGATGCGGGATCGAGCGGGTTGCTGGAGCACCTTGTCTCGGCGCGGTCGGGCCAGAGGTCGCCATCGCTGTCGGCGATGTCGCCGTTCGTGCCGGCGGCGGTCTCGGCGGTGTTGGTCAGGCCGTCGTTGTCGCGATCGCTGTCGCAGGCGTCGCCGAGTGCGTCGGCTTTGGGGTTCGTGCCGTCTTGGATGCCGGTCGTAACGAGCAGCGGCTCGCCATCGATGTTGCCCTGCGACGGGTTGGCGACGAGCGGGCAGTTGTCGGCGTTGGCCACGGTGTTCGGATTGGCGGTGCCTGCGGGACGATCGCCGAAGCCGTCACCATCGGTGTCTCTGGCGTTGAGGTTGGTTCCCTGCGCGGTCTCGAGGCAATCGGATGCGGTGTCGGCATCGGCATCGCCGCAGAGCGCGAAGAAGGGCGTGGCGCTGCGCGTGTAGCCGAGTTCGGCGAGCCCCGGAAGCGGCGAATAGAGGTGCTCGGCGCCCTTGTCCCATCGATACACCGGATCGTACGTCACGTTGGCGCCGTCGACGTCTGCGGTGGCCGACGCGTAGAACGCGATGCCCATGTCCTGCACGCCGGCTTCGCTGTACGTGAACGCGTAAAGTTGCTCGCCGTTGGAGCGGAGAAAACGACGGACGGCAGAATGTCCCGGCGCAGCGATATCGGACGCGTAGAACGCGATGCCTTCTTGCGTGAAGCCGGCGCCGGGCGACCGCGGCTGGAGTCGCGTCTCCGCGGCGGCGTTGCGCCACGAGTAGATCGGTGTCGCGAGGCGAATCTCGTGCAGCACGACTTCGTACGGGAGGTATGTCGAGAAGCTGATGGTCATGGTGCGGCCGCCGTCGCGGTCGTACTGGGGGTGGAACGCCGCGGAGTAGCACAGTGGGATCACCACCGTCTCGACGAAGCGCGCGCAATCGATCCATGCGGTTTCGGCGCTCCAGGGTCCGGTGAGCGCCGGCGCGGTGCGGACGCGGACGCCGAGCGTCTGCGCGTTGTAGATGGCGATCCATTCCTGCCGGATATCGCTCCAGCGGACGGCGGCGCCGTTGAAGCCGCCCGCCTGAATCCAGAGGGGTTCGGCGGCGGACGGAGCGGATGTCCAGGCGCTTCCGGTCCAGTATTGGTACGCGGCAACGTCGGGGACGCTGGCGAGCGGCACGCGTCCGAGGTAGGTGGCACTCTCGGACGCCACCATGAGGATGTAGGCGTAGCCATCGACGACGGCGGCGCCGCGGACGGCGATGATGTGGCCGAGGCGGAAGCCGCTGTTGGTGTCCCACATCATGTCGTTGATGCGCGTGGCTTCGAGCGTCGCCGGGTCGAAGCGGCCGAGGCCGACACCATGCACCCACCAGGGCGTCGGGCCGGGGACGACTGATCCGACGAAGAACCAGACATCGCCGGCGGGTGTTTCGATGAGGCCGTCGGGCCAGAGCGTCGTCTCGCCTGGGAGTTGCGGGAGCAGCGGTTGGGCGATGCCGTTCGCAGCTTTGTGCGTCAGGTCAAGGCAATCGGCGGGGTTGGTGTCGGTCGACGTGGCGATGCCGTTGGGCGCGATGACGACGGGCTCCGGGTTTCCGAAGTAGGCCGTTGTGTCCCCAAAGATAAAGTAGCTCGTGCCATCGATCTCGATGGATGAGCCACCGTCCTGCCCGGCGATGGACGCGGCAGCCGCATCGCCGTTGGCAAGCGAGCAGAGCGGGTGGTCATAGAGGATGATCGGGCCGGCATCAGCGAGAAACAGCAATGGTTCGGCGTTGGCGGGGACTGGTTGCCGAGATGCGGAGACCACGGTGAGCAGCGCGATGCCAATGAGCATCGTGACGAGTCGCACGAGAGTGTCCGATCTAAGCCGCGGGGAGGGCTGCGGTAAGCGTAGACGCAGCCGTGAGGCCGGTCAAACCATCAGGCTACGCCGGCGCAGCGGCGGCTTCGATGATGTGTTCGAGGATGGCGAGGCCCTGTTCGAGCTCCTCTTCGGTGACGGTGAGCGGCGGGACGATGCGGACGGCGTTGGGGCGCACGTTGTTGACGATGAGACCGGCCGCGAGGGCGTCGTTTGTGATCTGTTCGCCGATGTCGGAGCTGAACTGGATGGCCCACATGAGGCCCTTGCCGCGCACTTCCTGCACGATCGGCGAACGGTCGAGCAGCGAGTTGAGGTGACGCTCGACGATCTTGCCCTTTTCGGCCACCTTCGCCGGGATGTCGTTCTCGATGATGTAGTTCATGACCTCGTAGCCGACGCGGGTGGTGAGCGGCTCGCCGCCGTAGGTGCTGCCGTGGTCGCCGGGCGTGAAGACGGCGCAGTGCTCCTTCGCGAGGAACGCGGACAGTGGCACGCCGCCACCGATGCCCTTGCCGAGCGCGATGATGTCCGGTTCGACGCCGTAGAGCTGATACGCGAACAGCGTGCCGACACGGCCGCAGCCCGTCTGCACCTCATCGAGGATGAGGAGGATGTTCTGCTCGTCGCACCAGGCGCGCAGCTTGATGAAGTAATCATCGTCCGGGACGATGATGCCGCCTTCACCCTGGATCGGCTCCAGGAAGATGGCGACCGTCTTCTCCGTCGTCGCGCGCTTGACGGCTTCGACGTCGTTGAAGGGGACGTGGAGGAAGCCTTCGGGCAGCGGCGTGAACGGCGCTTTGTAGCGTTCGGTGCCGCCGGCCGTGATCATCTGCAGCGTCCGGCCGTGGAAGGCGTTGTTCGCGCAGATGACCTCGTACGCGCCGTTCTTCTTTTCCTTGCCCCACTTGCGCGCGAGCTTGAGCGCTCCTTCATCGGCCTCGGCGCCGCTATTCATGAAGTAGACGCGGTCGAAGCAGGAGTTCTCGATCAGGAGTTCGGTGAGCTTGATTTGCGGGATCGAGTAGAACTGGTTGGAGACGTGGATCAGCTGCTGCGCCTGGTCGATGATGGCGTTGACCATGACGGGGTGCGAGTGGCCGAGGCTGATCGTCGCCGGACCGCCGAAGAAGTCGAGATACTCGCGGCCTTCTTCATCCCACAGGCGCGTGCCTTCGCCGCGCACGGCGAGCAGATCCATGCGCTTTCCTGCGTGCATGAAGTACTTCTCTTCTTTGGCGCGCCAGTCGGTCATGGGGTGTCCCTCCGATACGCAGGATAGCAAACCGAACTCTGTCTCTCCGGAAGTATCGGCGTGGCCGAGCGATGGCCGTCGGCGCCGGCCGTAGGGGATTCCCGAAGGCTCCGGCGGCGGAAGCTGCGACTTCAGGGACGGTCGCCGGCGAGTTCGTCGATGTTGTCGCGGAGTTTGATGATGCCATCGCAGAGGTCGTCGATGTCGCGCTCGTCGCCGAGGAAGATCTCGTGGGGCAGCCAGATCATCTCGCGTCCGGCGGCGCGCTCGGCGACGGGGCAGTGGATGTCGGTGTAGTCGACATCGATTGG
>JANPBN010000368.1:0-3464 GCA_031430415.1 Dehalococcoidia bacterium | reverse complement strand
CTGGTAGGTTAATTACAGTGATTCAGCTTCCATCCGATGTCCTCGACCGCACTTTTGGGGCACTGGCGGATCCGACTCGGCGGGCGATCCTGGCGCGTCTGGCTTCGGGCGAGGCTTCCGTGACGGAGCTGGCGGAACCGTTCGAAATGACGCTGCCGGCGGTCTCGAAGCACCTGAAGGTGCTCGAGCGGGCCGGACTGATCACGCGTGGCCGCGAGGCGCAGTGGCGGCCGTGTCGTCTGGAGGCGACGCCGATGCGCGACGCCGCGAACTGGATCGAGCGCTATCGCGAATTCTGGGAGGAACGCCTCGACCGCCTGGGCGACTACCTGCGGGAGTTGCAGGAGACGGAGCGCCAGCGGGAGGAAGGGGAACGCGATGGGACGACCTGACGGGGCGGATCAGCTCTTGGCGCCAACGGAAACGGACGGCACGACGTAGGACGCAACAGAACACCGGGCACATCGCCCGCAACGAAAGGCAACACACGTGGTCACAACGACGAGTACGACGGCCCGCGAGAACACCAGCGAACGAACGGTCCCGACCACGACGTATCTGCTTTGGACGGCGCAGGTTGTCGCCGCGGCGATCTTCCTCTTTGCGGGCAGCATGAAGTTCATCATGTCGGCCGAAGAGATGACGCGCGACATCGCGTTCCCGCTGTGGTTCCTGCGATTCATCGGCGTCGCGGAGGTGCTGGGCGGACTGGCACTGATCCTTCCGGGCATCGCCCGCGTCCGGCGGGCGCTGACGCCGATCGCTGCCGCCGGCCTGGTGATCATCATGGTCGGCGCGGTGCTCACGACGCTCGTCGCGATGGGCGCATTGGCGGCGCTCTGGCCTCTCGGTGTGGGGCTGCTGACGGCGATCGTCGTGTACGGACGGCGCGCCTGGCTCTCGGAGCGATCGAGCTGAAGCGGGCACGCAGGACAGGGACGGAGACATGACAATGACGAATCCAACGAGCGGCCACTCCATCGCAAGATCGCCAGAGTTCCGGATCACGCGCGTCTTCGATGCTCCACGAGATCTGGTGTGGAAGGCGTACTCCGAACGCGAACATCTTCTCCGGTGGTGGGGGCCGGAGGGCTTCACCATGCTGGACGCTGACATCGACGCGCGGCCTGGGGGCGAGTTCCGCTTCGCGATGCGGTCGCCGGAGGGTCAGCCGATGTCGGGAAAGTGGGTGTTCCACGAGGTCGATGCGCCATCTCGCATGACGTTTATGCTGTCGTTCACCGATCACGTCGGCGCGGTCGCCAAGCACGAGAGCAGCCCCGACTGGCCGCTGCGCATGCTGAGCACGGTTACGTTCGAGGAGAGCGTGGGCAAGACGACAATCACGATCACGGCCGCCGCCTACGACGCAAGCCCGGAGGAACAGCAGGTGTTCGACGACGGTCACACGTCGATGATGCAGGGCTACGGCGGCACATTCGACCAACTCGAACGATATCTCGAAACGATCCAGTCACGCCCACAAGGAAGCACCGGATGAACGAGGCCCGCAATCCCAGATCCAAATGAGCGACCCACGGACAGCATCGATCACGGGCAAGGAGACGACGATGACGAAGCAGACGATGACGAAACCGAGCGACGTCGAGATCATCTTCACGCGGGCGTTCAATGCGCCGCGCGAAAAGGTGTTCGAGGCGTGGACGACGCCGGAGCACCTGATGAAGTGGTGGGGACCGCCGACGTGGCCGTTGACGCGATGCACGCTCGACCTACGGCCGGGCGGCGTCTGGCACTACTGCATGACGGGACCGGATGGCACGGAGTCGTGGGGACGGGCGGTGTACGGCGAAATCACACCGCCGGAGCGCCTGCATTTCGTCGACTCGTTCTCCGATGCGGCCGGTAGTGTCATCCCGCCGGAGTCGTCGGCAGCGGTCTCCTTCGAGGCACGGGACGGCGGCACGGTTGTGACGATGCACACGACGTACAAGACGGCGGCCGATCTCGCGGCGGTCCTCGAAATGGGCATGGAGGAAGGACTGGGCCAGGCTCTCGATCAACTCGAAACGCTGCTGGCATCGATCTAGGACCAGCGCAGGTGAAGCGCGAAAGGATGACGACGGTGACGACCGATAACGACGCTTCGACAACGGCAGCCAGGGAGATACGACTCAGCCGCGTCTACGACGCGCCGCGGGAGGTGCTCTGGGACGCGTGGACAGACCCGGAACAGGTCGTGCAGTGGTGGGGCCCGAACGGCTTCACGACAACGACGCTGGAGATCGATGTGCGCACAGGGGGCCGGTGGCGTTACATCATGCACGGGCCGGACGGAGTGGACTATCCGAATCTCCAGGAGTACGACGACGTGGTGCGACCCGAACGGATCGCGGGCCGGCATAGCGATGACATCGAGTCGACGGCGCGTGTCGTCTCCGCGACGCTCGGCAGCAACCTCGTGTTTCATTCGACGGTGACGTTCGAGGATCGCGGTGGCAAGACAGAGGTGACGCTGGTGTCAGTCTTCGCATCGGCAGAGGTGCGCGACCGGATGATCGCGGAGTGGGGCGTCATCGAAGGCGGCGAGCAGACGCTGGCGCGGCTGGCGGAGCACCTGGCGCGGAGGTAGACGCTGGCTTCCCGGCTGCCCCGAGCGCCCGCTCTCTCGCACGAGGGCGGGCGCTTTGGTGCACGGCGCGGTGCTAGGACGCGTCAAGGCGTGACGCGCTCGGCGCGAAGGACGCCGTCCGCCATCGCGATGAGGTACGGCTCGGGAGCGACACCAGGGTGGTCTCGGAGGATCGATGCAGCTGCGGTGCGGAGGTGTTCGGCGTGCACCGCGCGCTCGTTTTCGGGCGACGCGATGTCGTCGTAGGCGCGGCAGCTGAGGTGGTTGACCATGAGCACGCGCGTAAAGCCGTGGAGGCGTTGGAGCAGCGCGATCTCATCGTTGAGGCTGTCGCGCGCGGCATCGCTGCGCGGGGCGACGAGCAACCGGATAGCGCCGGGGCGGGCGATGAGGTCGTAGTCGTCGCCGGGTGCGGCGATATCGGCGAAGGAGCGTTCGGCGCGCTTGAAGCGGAAGTCCGAGCAGGTGATGACGAGGGCCGAGCAAGTGGCGCGCGCGTACAGGCGTTCGTCGGTCAATTGTCTGTCCTTCAGGTGGATGCGTGGTCACCTATTGTGGGCATCTTCCGGCGCATGGGGCAACGCATACGGTCGCGGACTCTCGTCGCGCGGAGTGTGTCGGCGGAGAGCAACTCGGTGGAATGAGCGCACGGAGGGCCGGCTGATGGGCTGTCCGTCACCTGTGTTCCTGCGGAGAAGGGACTGCAATGCGCCAACCACGACAACCAGCGGGCGCAAAACAGCGACGAGCCCGGGGGAACTCCCGGGCTCATCGCTGTTTTACGGCTTCAGAGGCGAGGCGACTAGGTGCGCAGGCCGCCGTTCCGCGTGAGGGCGTTGTAGCCGACCAGAATCAAGACGGCGCCGGCGAT
>JANPBN010000367.1:0-4749 GCA_031430415.1 Dehalococcoidia bacterium | reverse complement strand
TCGACCTCGAAGCGGAAGTCCTCGATCACGGGATTGGCCAGCAACTTTCGGCACATCTCAGCCACAGCGGCGTCGGCAGCCGAACGGTCGGCCGCGTCGATGCGGATCTCCATGTACTTGCCAGCTCGCACCGAGTCGACGCCGGCAAAGCCTAGTGCGTGCAGGCCGCCGCGAACCGTCAGGCCCTGTGGGTCGTTCACCGTAGGTTTGAGAGTGATGTAGACGCGGGCGAGGAACATCATGCCAAGGATAGCGGTGGTGGTTGTTGAGGCAAGTTCGCTGATACGCTTGGGGCATCAATAGGTGTACCGAGAAGGAGGACAACGCAATGAAGCGACTATCGCAAGCGGTTCAGCGAGAGGATGGCCATGCGCAACCGTTCGCCGGCGCGTTGATCGGCGCCGTTGGTGCGATCCTGCTTGCGATCGGCGCGGCGAACGGTACGGGCGCTCTCGCGATCGCCGGAGGCATCACGCTTGCCGTCGGTCTGTTCGCAACACTGGTGATCCAGCACATGTCAATCGACTATGACGTGTACGGGCGCATCGAGAAGCTCGAGAAGAAGTAGCGCGGTCTAATTCACCTCGTTGCCCGTGAGGCGCCGGTACGCCTCGCGGTAGCGCTCGCTCGTCCCCGACACCACCGCGTCGGGAAGTTCGGGTAGCGCCGAGACGCCATCCCAGCCGGACTCGTTCGCTACCCAGTCGCGGACGTACTGTTTGTCGAAGCTTGGCTGCGGCCCGCCGCTCTTGTAGTCCTCGACGGACCAGAACCGGCTCGAGTCAGGTGTCAACATCTCGTCGATCACGTGCAGTTCGTCATCGATCCAGCCGAACTCGAACTTCGTGTCGGCGATGATGATGCCCTTCGCCAGTGCGTACTCAGCGGCGAAGTTGTACAGCGCGATGCTCCTGACGCGAAGCACCTGCGCGGCCTCTGGGCCCACCTCCTGGAACAGATCAGACATCGTCATCGGCTCGTCGTGACCTTCCTCGGCCTTCGTAGTCGGTGTGAACATCGGCTCCGGCAGCTGCTCGCTCTCGGTCATGCCCTTCTGCATGCGCACGCCGTTCACAGTGCCGTATTTCTCGTACTCCGCCCATGCCGAACCGGACAGGTAGCCGCGGACGATGCACTCGACGTCGACGCGCTTCGCTTTGCGGCCGATCGTCGATCGGCCGAGCAGTTCCGGTGGCAGATCGAAGGGAAGTTCGTCCGCGGCCGTGCCATCGGCGATGCGAATGAAGTGATTGGGAACCACGTTCTTGGTGCGGTCGAACCACCATGCGGCCATCTGGCTCAGCACGCGGCCTTTGCCGGGGATCGCTGTCGGAAGCACGGCGTCGAAGACGGAAATGCGATCCGTCGCTACGATGAGCAGGCGGTCCCCGAGGTCGTACGTGTCTCGCACCTTGCCTCGGTACGTCGGGTTCGGGATGGGCGACTCAAGCAGCGCCTGTGCCATCGTGACTCCTCCTCGCCTGCAGGTCGTAGTATAACAACGTCTGGGCAGCAGCGTAGAACGGTAGTGTCAGTGCGGAGATCGTCGCAACGATCGTCGCCTCGCCGAGCGGCGGCAGCGCGCCCGATGCGGCGGCGATGAGCGCCGGGCCAAGGAGCATCAGTCCGACGACGAGCATGATGCCGAGCACGCGCCACCATTGCCCGCGCACGGACGCCGCGCTTGCGTCGAGTGCCGACCATCGTGCCTTACCTTCGATGACGACGGCCTGCGCCGCCATGATCCAGCGGCCCAGGAGGTACACCGGAAGAACGAATGGCAGCAGCAGCCACCAGTCGCGCCGCCCGTCAATCGTGGCATCGCGATGCGTCAACCACCAAACCGGCAGGCCGATGAATGCAAGCAACGATGCTGCAATCAGTACACCCTCCAGTAGATTGGTTGTAAGGAGTGCGCCAAAGCGCCCAAAGCCGGCGTCCAGCGAGTCGCCGGCGTTGGCTGCAGCACCGCCACTGATCGCGTGAACCGCATGGATCACCGCGCCCGTCGCGATGACGGTAACCAACAACAAAGGGAGTTGAATCCCGGCCGAGATCCATGCAGTGGCGACTTCGGAATCCACCTGCCTCTGCGTCACGGCCAGCAGCATTTGCAGCGGCGCGGTGATGAGCGCGATGAGGAACAGTGGCCGATAGTTCGCGGCGTATAGTCCAAGCCCGTTTCGGATGACGGAGCTAAGGTCGTGCTCGTCGCGATATGTGACCGTCACAGGAGCCCCAGCCGCTTGAAGCTGTCGTCGACGTATCGCGTGTAGTCGCCGTAGTCGAAGATCGCGTCGAGTTCCGCGGCACCGAGTCGCGACGTGAGGTCTGCGTCGGCCTCCAGCAGTCCACGAAACGGCGTGCGATCCTTCCATGCGCGCATCGCGTTGCGCTGGACGATCTTGTACGCCTCCTCGCGGGCCATCCCCGTCTCGATCAGCGCGAGGAGCACTTTCTGCGAGAACACGAGTCCTTGCGTGAGTTCCAGGTTCCGGCGCATGTTCTCCGGGTACACGATCAGCCCGCGCACGACGCCGGTGAAGATTGACAGCATGTAGTCCAGCAGGATCGTTGAATCCGGCAGGATCACGCGCTCAGTCGATGAGTGCGAGATGTCCCGTTCGTGCCACAGCGCGACGTTTTCCAGCGCCGTGACGCTATTGCCGCGTAGGACGCGAGCCAGCCCGCAGACGCGCTCGCAGAGCTCCGGATTACGTTTGTGAGGCATCGCGCTCGACCCGGTTTGGCCTTCGCTGAACGGCTCCTCAGCCTCCAGCACCTCGGTGCGCTGGAGGTGTCGCAGCTCGAGCGCGAATCGCTCGAGCGACGCTGCGATGACGGCCAGCGTCGTCATGAAGAACGCGTGCCGATCGCGGGGCACGACCTGCGTGCTTACCGGCTCGACCGATAGTCCGAGGTGGGTGCAGACCTGCTGCTCGACATCCGGTGGCACCGTTGCGTGCGAACCGACGGCGCCGCTGATCTTGCCGTACGCGATCTGCGCCTTGGCGTCGGCAAGACGCCCCTGCGCGCGACGGATCTCGGCGACCCATCCAGCGAGTTTCAGGCCGAACGTTGTCGGTTCGGCGTGTACGCCGTGCGTGCGACCGATCGTTAGGGTGTCCTTGAACTCGAGCGCCCGGTGCTCGACCGCTTCGCGCAGATCGACGAGACCGCGTTCGATGATCGTCGCGGCATCGCGCAATTGCAGCGCCGTCGCCGTGTCCCAGACGTCTTGCGATGTCAGTCCCAGGTGTACCCAGCGGCCTTCTGTGCCGAGGCTGTCCGTCACGGAGCGGAGGAACGCCGTGACGTCGTGCTGCGTCTCGGCCTGGTACCGCGCGATGTCGTCGATCTTGAAGCTCGCACCGCGAACCTTCTCGGCGTCTTCGCGCGGCACGCGGCCCGCGTCGGCCCATGCGTCAACGACGGCGACCTCGACCTGGAGCCAGCGATCGAGCTTGCCCTGTTCAGTCCAGATGGCGGCCATCTCAGGCCGCGAGTAACGTTCGATCACTGGAGCAATCCTTTGTGGATGTCGTTGCGCGGGCAGTGTATCGGCCAGGGCGATGTCACAGGCGTCACGCGCCGCCGCGTTCGGCCCGTACGCCCTCGTCCTTGGCATGCGTATCATCGGCAAGTTGCTGTGCGTAGCGCTCTAGCTTCCGGCGCAGCGGCCCATCCGACGTCGCGAGGATGCGCACCGCAAGCAAACCAGCGTTCTTCGCGCCGCCGATCGCCATCGTTGCCACCGGGATGCCCGCCGGCATCTGCACGATGGAAAGCAGCGAGTCGAGGCCGGAGAGGTGCTGCAGCGGCACCGGCACGCCGATGACGGGCAGCGTCGTCGCCGACGCCACCATACCCGGCAGATGTGCCGCCCCCCCCGCACCCGCGATGATCGCCTGTAGTCCGCGTCCCGCGGCTGTGCGCGCGTAGTCGAGCATTTCTGCGGGCGTCCGGTGTGCGGAAACCACGCGAACCTCATGCGGGATGCCGAACTCCGCCAGGATGTCCGCCGCAGCGCGCATCACAGGCAGATCAGAGTCGCTGCCCATGATGATCCCGACGCGAGGCTTGGCGGCCGCTCCGCGCGCGCTCATCGTGCCACCGGAGCGCTGACGCCGGCGAGGCGTGCGGCTGCTGCGCGGGCGCGCGCGAGCGTGCTCTCGCGATCGTCACCGCGAGTATGAGCGCAGACGGTGACGTGGCCGAGTTTTCGGCCGCGACGGGCAGGCTTCCCGTACATATGCACGTGCGCTCCTTTGATTGAGAGTGCCTCATCAAGACGGTCTGACGGGTCGCTTCCGTCCGCAGGCCCAAACACGTTCACCGTTGCGACCGCCGACGCCGTGAGCGTTGTCGCGCCCAGCGGGAGATCGCAGACGGCGCGGAGGTGGTTCTCGAACTGGGAGGTCTCGCATCCCTCGATGGTGTAGTGCGCGGTGTTGTGCGGTCGTGCTGCCAGTTCGTTCGTCAGCAGACGTCCGTTTGCGACGAACAGCTCGACCGCCAGTATACCGACGCAGTCGATTGCGTCCGCGACGCTGCGCGCGATCTCCTCCGCCTCGTGAGCGAGCGCCGGCGAGATTGCCGCGGGCGCGATACTCTCGTGGAACACCCCGTCTCGCTGCACCGTTTCGACGACGGGATAGAGAACTGCGGCGCCCCCCGGGCGCCGCCCCCCCACCCCCCCCAACGCGCGGTCCAATCGTACGAACAGCACGACCCCCAACCGCCCCCCCG
>JANPBN010000366.1:0-4931 GCA_031430415.1 Dehalococcoidia bacterium | reverse complement strand
CACTCCCGGCGCTGTATGAGGGCTTCGGCCTGCCGGTGATCGAAGCAATGGCCTGCGGTGTGCCCGTCTTGACGTCGAACGTCTCGGCGACGGCGGAGGTCGCTGGCGACGCAGCGGTTCTCGTCGATCCGCATTCTGTCGCCGCGATCGGCGATGGACTCCGGCGTCTCATCACGGACGAGGTGCTGCGCGCGCGGCTTGCGCGGGACGGCAGCGCCCGCGCGGCGGAATTCAGCTGGAAGCGCGCAGCCGACGAGACGCACGCCGTCTACGCACAAGCCGCGGCCGGCCGACGACGATGACGATAGACGTTTCGATTGTGATCGTCACGTTCAACTCGAAAGCGCACCTGGCCGCATGCTTCGAGTCGTTGCGACAGTACACGCAAGCCGTCAGCTACGAGATCATCGCCGTCGACAACGCGTCTCTCGACGGCACCGCGGACGTCATCAAACGCGACTATCCGTGGGTGCGTCTGCTGCGGCGCAGAACGAACGGCGGCCTGTCCGCCGCCGTGAACGACGGCGTCGCCGCGTCCGAAGGTCGTTACGTCCTCGCACTCAACCCGGACACGCGTGTCGAGGAGGATTCGGTATCGGCGCTCGCGGCGTACCTGCAAGAACACGCCGACGCCGGCATCGTCGCTCCAAAGCTGCTGAACGACGATGGCACCCTGCAACTCAGCTGCCGCGCCTTTCCCGGATACGCCACCGCGTTCTTCAACCGCTACTCCCTGTTGACGCGGCTGTTCCCGAACAACCGGTACTCGCGCAGCTACTTGATGGATGACTTCAACCACGACGAAACTCGCGATGTCGATTGGGCGAGCGGCGCCGCATTGATGTTCGCGCGCACCACCTTCGATGAAGCCGGCGGCTGGGATGCCGGATTCTTCATGTTCAGCGAGGACGTCGACTTCTGCCGGCGCGTCCATGACCTCGGGCGACGGGTCGTGTACCTGCCGGGGGCGCGCGTGTACCACAGCATTGGGGTCAGCCGGCGGGCGCCCGCGCGCATCGTCGTGGCGAGGCATCGGAGCATGTGGCGCTATTACCAGAAGCATCTGCGCCGAAACCGTGCGATCGATGTGGTGACGGCTACGGGAATCGCGGCACGGTGCGTCTTGGTGCTCGCAGGGCAGGGCCTGCGGAATCTCGCAAGGCGCCGCTGACCGCTACTTTCGTCCCCGATGGGTCTGCGCCTCCGGAGCGAATACGCGCTGGCGGATCCAGACGACGCTCCGGCTGTTCCACATCGTCACAACATAGCCGAGGCGAAGCAGGATCGTCGTCACGGTCGCGACGAGCGTGAAGAACACTGCGCCTTCGAGCCAGATGCTGTCGACGTAGTGGAGCAGGATCGCGGCAAGCGCGCACAGTGCAGCCAGTCCGTACGTGATCACGATCAGTCCCCGCGGCCCCGCCCCCGCCTGTTCGAGGCGATGGTGGATGTGCTCCTGATCGCCGATCATCGGATGCCGGTGCTCGAGTATGCGACGGAACGCAGCGAGGCACATATCAAGCAGCGGCAATCCGAGCGCGATGATGGGGACTGCGATGAATACGGCGTCTGTGGGACCGGTGGCGCCGCGAATCGAGAGTGTGGCGATGATGAAGCCGAGCACGTAGGCGCCCGAATCGCCGACATACGCCGATGCCGGCGGCAGATTGAACGGCAGGAAGCCCAGGCCCGCACCGACGAGCGCGACGAGCAGCAGCGCTACGGTCGGATGCTGCGAGTGGCCGGCGACCGTGGCCATCGTGATCGCCGCAAAGATCGCGACGCCGACAGCGATGCCGTCCCGGCCATCCACAAAATTGAACGCGTTGATGATCGCCGAGATCCAGATCACGGTGACGAAGTAGCCGAAGAACCCCAGGTGAATTTCCGGTCCCACCGGCAGACCAATGTCGTCGATGCGGTAGCCCGCGGCGTAGACGGCGGAGGCTGCGATGGCGAAGACGGCGGACCGTAAGCCCGGACTCGTGAGCCGGATATCGTCAAGGAACCCGACCATGAAGACGAGGGCCACGGCGGCAATAAATCCGAGGAAACTGCCAGCGCGCGGGGTGAAGAACTCGCTCGCATGAGGCGACACAGCAGCGGCCAGGAATGGCGTCGCCGCGAACGTGCAGAGGAACACCACGCCGCCCCACCGGGGTCGCTCTTCGGATCCGCGAATGCTGAACAGGCTCGTGAAGCGGGTCGTGCGGGAGACCGCCAGCAGCGCGAGCGTCAGCGCCAGGCCCAGGGCCAGCGAGATGGCGAGCGTGATGAGATAGATGTCGAGCATGTGGTGCCACCGGCCGCCGGATATTTCGAACCTAATCTACCATTCTCGAACGCTCCGCGACTACCGGCGTGACACATCGGAGCAGTTCTTATGTCACTTTCGGGCGCCGCGACGCAACGATCATAACATCTTGAGCGGCCTCAGGACGGCGCGTACACTCAGCAAACGCACGGGAGCAGGCATGCCACAACGATTCATCGCCGGGGTCGACCTCGGCGGCACACAGATACGCGTCGTCATCGCCAACGAAGACGGTGAGATTGAAGCGCGCCGTGTCACGCCGTATCCCGGCGGCGAACCGGAACGCGTTCTGGCGGCGATCCGGCGCACGACCGACGATCTCGTCCGCAGCGTTTGGCCCGGCGCCGATGTCGCAGGCATCGGCATGGCGCTTCCGGGCACGGTCGATCCGCACCGCGGTACGGTCGCGACGGCGGCGAATCTGCCGGGCTGGGGCGCAGTCGACATCGCGAGCGCACTCAGCGGGGCGAAGCACACGCCGGTCGCCGTCGAGAACGACGCCAATTCGGCGGCGGTCGGCGAGGCATGGATCGGCGTCGCCAAGGGGCTGAGCGACTTCGTGTTCGTCGCGCTCGGCACGGGCATCGGCACGGGCGTGTGGCTGGGCGGCCGCCTGCATCGGGGCGCCCACTTCCTTGCGGGCGAAGCAGCCTTCTTCCCGATGACGCGCGAGCACGTGCGCATGCCGGACTGGCAGCACAACCTCGAAGGCCTCGTCGGTGGGCGCGCCATCGCCGCGCGCGCGACCGAAGTCCTCGGGCCACACGCGAAGCCGAGCGAACTGTTCGAAGCCGCCGCAAACGGGCACGGAGAAGCCGCCGCCTGGCTGGCCGAAACACAGGACTACCTGGCGATGGCCGTTGCGGACATCATCGCACTGCTCGATCCACAGGCCGTGGTCTTTGGCGGCGGCGTCACGGCGGCGCAAGGGGAGGCACTGATCGGCCGCGTTCGCGACCTCGCGACGGCGGCGGTGCCGTTCGGCACGAAGGTGCTGCTCTCGCAACTCGGCGAGGATGCGCAGGTGCTGGGCGCCATCAAGCTGGTACTCGACAAGATGGCGGCGTCATGAGGATTGCAGCGCTCGTCGCATGTGCGTGTCTCGCCCTCGTCGCGTGCTCTGGGGATGACGAGAGCGGGACGACGGCGACGCCACAGCCAAGCGTACAATTCGGCGCGATCACGAGGCTCCCCGGCGGCACCGCCGTTCCGAGCGATACGCGCATTCTCACATCGCTGACCTGTGCCGATGAGACGCTCACCCTCGTCACGGACCGCGAGACGCTGACTGCACCGATGCTGTGCGGCCGCCTGCTGCCCGAATCCATCACGTCGCGTTTCATCGATAAGGAGATCGTCATCCGTTATGACACCGGCCGGCTGATCGTCGAGAGCACGACCGAGGGCACGCTCGAGTTCCCGGCCGGCGAGCCGCGCGTCATGGAGCGGCAGTGACGCGCCCGGAGCCTGACGCCTACTTCATGGGCATCGCGATCGCCGTGCGGGCGCGCGCGAACTGCACCGGCCGTCGCGTCGGCGCCGTCATCGTGCGCGATAGCCGCATCCTCAGCGCGGGCTACAACGGCACGCCCTCGAAGATGCCGAACTGCGAGGACGGCGGCTGCCATCGCTGCGCCCATCCGGACGACTACGCGTCGGGCGAGGGCTACGACCTCTGCATCTGCGTGCACGCCGAACAGAACGCGCTCCTCGCGGCGGCCCGCTTCGGCGTTGCGATCGAAGACTGCACGCTGTACACGACACTGCAGCCGTGCTTCGGCTGCCTCAAGGAGCTGCTCCAGGCGAACGTCCGCGAGGTTTGCTATCTGCACCCGTGGCAGTCGCGTTTCGGCGCTCAGTACGCTGCGCTCGTCGAGCGCCTCGGACACGCGCGCTTCCGCCACATCGACGCCGCAGACCCCGAGGCGGTCTGGGCGCTCGGCCGCACCGCCTCCGCGCTCGAACGTTCGCAGGGTCACGAGATGCTGGACGTGCGGGAGCTAGGTCAATGACGCTGCGTGCGGGTGCCGCGGAAGTCGTGATTACGCCGCCCGTGGGGACGTTCCTCGACGGGTACGGGTCACGGACGACGGGTTCCGTCGGCGTGCACGACGATCTCCACGCCCGGGCGATCGTCGTCGACGACGGCATCACCCAAGCAGCGGTGGTCGGCTGCGATCTCATCGGCATCGACCGGCGGCTGGCGGCAGAGGTGCGCCGCATCGCGCACGAGGGCACGGGCATCCCGGCGGCCCATGTCATGGTGAGCGCGACACACACGCATGCAGGTCCGGCCGGCCTGCGCGCCGACATGGATGCCTCGCTCACGGCAGCCATGGCGCGGATGATCGCCGGCGCGATCATCGCCGCGCACCGCGAACTGCGGCCGGCTGTGCTGAAGGCAGGGCGCGGGAGCGTCAACTCAGTCAGCCAGAACCGCCGCGATCCCGCTTGGGGCATCGACGACAGGCTCTCGGTGCTGCTGTTCGACGCACCGGATCCGCGCGAGGGACCGATCGCGTCGATCGTCAACTTCGCGTGTCACCCAACGGTGATGTTCCACACGAACATGGAGATCTCGGCGGACTACCCGGGCTATACCGTCGGCACGGTGAAG
>JANPBN010000365.1:0-3140 GCA_031430415.1 Dehalococcoidia bacterium | reverse complement strand
GATCCGTCTCTGACGCTGCCGGACGAAACACGCCGCCGCTTTCTGCCGCCCGAGCGCACGATCGTCATCGACGGCATCCTCAGCGACAAGACCGGCCTGAGCTCCGGCGAGGCTGCCGAGTTCAACGGCACACGGCTCGTTGTCGGACACGTTGAGCCGGCGAGCTCGGAGGCCTTTACCCCGTTTATCTTCCTCAACGCAGCTGACGCTGCCGGACGAAACACGCCGCCGCTTTCTGCCGCCCGAGCGCACGATCGTCATCGACGGCATCCTCAGCGCAAAAACCGGCCTGAGCTCCGGCGAGGCTGCCGAGTTCAACGGCACACGGCTCGTTGTCGGGCACGTCGAACCAGCGAGCTCGGAGGCCTTCACCCCGTTCATCTTCCTCAACGCAGCCGACGCTGCCCGCATCTTTGGCCGCGACGGCCTCGTGAGCTACGGGATGGTGATCTTGCAGCCGGAAGCGGATCCGGCCGATGTCGCACAGGCGATTCAGGCTCGCAACCCTGATGTGCGCGTGTTTACGTCCAATGAGTTCGCAACGTCGATCCGCAAGGAGATCGACGAGAGCTTCCTCCCGATCATCACCGTGCTGCTCGTCATTGGCTTTGTTGTCGGCGCAGCCGTGGTCGGCCTCACCATCTACACGGCCACAATCGAACGTTCACGCGAGTTTGGTGTCATGAAGGCGGTCGGCGGTTCCGCCGGCTTCCTCTATCGGATCGTCCTGTCTCAGAGTTCCATGCTCACCGCGGCCGGATTCATCGTGGGTCTTGTAGCCGCCTGGAGCGTGGCCCAGCTGGTGCGCGAGATCGTGCCTGACTTCGTCACCGTGTTCCGAACGGCGGACGTCATCGCCGTCTTTGGCGGCACGGTGCTCATGGCGCTCGTCGCCTCCTTCGTGCCTGTCCGCCGAATCAACGCCATCGACCCCGCGATAGTGTTCAAGGCATGACAATGGACAGGGAGGCTCGTCTCATCCTGCGCGCTACGGGCGTTACCAAGGTCTTCGGTGAAGGCGAGACGGCCGTGCGTGCCGTGGATGACGTTGACCTCGATGTCGCCACCGGCGAGATGGTGCTCATCATGGGACCCTCGGGCTCGGGCAAGACGACCTTGCTGACGATGCTCGGCGGGCTGCTGCGCCCGACGTCTGGGTCGATCTTGATCGACGGTACTGACATTGCCGGATTGAGCGACGCCCAACTGACCCCGATTCGCCGCAAGAGCGTGGGCTTCATCTTCCAGTCCTTCAACCTCTGGGAAACGCTCAGCGTCGAAGAGAACATCGAGCTGACCCTCAACATGGCTGGCGTCAGCGGCGCCTCGGCGAAGAACCGGGCTCGCACGCTGCTGGAAGACCGCGGACTCGGCCACAGGCTGCGCTTTCGTGCGCGCGAGCTGTCGGGCGGAGAGAAGCAGCGTGTCTCGATCGCTCGCGCCCTTGCAAACGAACCACAGCTTCTCCTGGCCGACGAGCCGACAGCGAATCTCGACTCCAAGCACGGCCGGGATGTGATGAACCTGCTCCATGACATCTCGCGAAGTGGCGATCGTGCCGTCGTTGTCGTCAGCCACGATCAGCGCATCCGCGAGGTCGCCGACCGCGTCCTGTGGCTGGAAGACGGGCGCATCAAGGACATCGGCTCGCTCGTCCTCGATCCCGTCTGCGGGATGAGTGTCGAGCAACAAAACGCTGCCGCGTTCCTCGAGCATGGCGGTCACATGTACTACTTCTGCTCGCGCGGCTGCAGCTGGGAGTTCAACGAAGCGCCAGATCGCTTCGCTCAGCCAACACCGGAGGTCAACAACTCATGATGTGGAACGGCGACGGATGGTCGACGGTGATGTGGATCTCGATGGCTCTGTTCTGGGTCGCGGTGATCGGTGGCTTCGTTTGGCTTACGCGATCGTGGTGGGGATCATCTCCCTATGCGCGGGAGACAAGCGAGATCCTGGACCAGCGTCTGGCCAGTGGCGAGATAGAAGTTGATGAGCACCGACGGCTCAAGGCTGAACTCGCCTTGCCGGCCAGTCGGAGTGCCTCCGGTGCGCCTGCTGGAAGGACCATCGCGGTTCTCATCGGGTTTGCCCTTGCCGCGATCCTTGTCACGGGCGCATTCGCCGGCGGCTGGGACATGTGGGGTGGCATGGGCGGGATGCATGGAGGAGGGCGCGACACTTCTGGCAACTCGCCAGTTCCGGGCGGAATGACCGCTAGCGTCACCATCGAGGGTTTTGCCTTCCAGCCGGGCAACCTGGAGATACCCGTAGGCGCAACAGTGACCTGGACCAACCGAGACTCCGCCCCGCATGATGCCACGGCGCGCAACGGCGACTGGCGGACGCAACGCCTGTCGGACGGCGAGAACGACACGCTGACGTTTGAAAGCGCCGGTGAGTACGACTACTACTGCTCAATCCACCCAAGCATGAAGGCCCGGCTGGTCGTCCGATAGCATGAGCATCTGCGCCACGGCGCCGCAAAACCTCTACACGCCCGCCCCATCCTCTCGTAGCGCAGCGAAGATCCCGCTTCGCGGGCCGCCCTCTCCTAGTCCCGCGTCTCGCCTCCCGCTTCCCGCTTCTCGGAGCCCTGCGCAGATCCCGCTTCGCGGGACCCCCCGCGCTCGGCCGCACGCCGCCCCTCCCACCCCCGAACCGTCGGACGGTTGTACGTGTGCCCCTCCGCGCCGTCCGGCCGGTGCTGCTGCTCGACAGTGCCGTCCGCCGAGTCGTGCGCCGATTTGTAGCCGCGCCCGTACCCCATCTGCCGCATCAACCCCGTCACCGCGTTCCGGAGATGCAGCGGCACCGGGTCGTTCCGCGTCGCCTCGACATCCCGCCTCGCCGCCGCGTACGCCGTGCCCGTGCTGTTGCTCTTCGGCGCCAGCGCCAGGTACAGCGCCGTCTCCGCCATCGCGTAGAACCCTTCCGGCATCCCAATGAAGTGCACCGCCTGCTGGCACGAAGTCGCCACCACCAGCGCCATCGGGTCCGCCAGCCCCACGTCCTCCGATGCCAGGATCACCAGCCGCCGGACGATGAACAGCGGATCCTCGCCCGACTCCACCATCCGCGCCAGCCAGTACAGCGCCGCATCCGCATCCGATCCCCGCACCGACTTGATGAACGCCGAG
>JANPBN010000364.1:0-2204 GCA_031430415.1 Dehalococcoidia bacterium | reverse complement strand
CTCGATTCGAGGTACTGCATGCTCCTGCGGTACCAGTCCTCGCCGATCCGCCCGTTCATCTTCAGGTGCGTGAGAAGCACCTCAAGTGTCAGCACCGAGACGAGGCGGATGCCTTCCTTCTCGAGCTTCGGGCCACCGCCGGACTGTCGATCGAAGAGCACGACGGCATCGCGCACGAACAGCCCTTCATCGCGCAGCCGGTTCGCCGTGACGATGACGCTGCCACCACCCGTGATCAGGTCGTCCATGATCAGCGCCGTCTGGCTCGGGTGATAGAGCCCCTCGACATCCGACTCAAGGTCGTCCTTGTGCGGATGGAGGTAAATCAGCGGCACCTTCGATGCCAACGAGAACGCCTGCCCGATCGTCAGGCCCCCAAAGGGCACGCCGCAGACGAGGTCGAACGGGTCCATCTGCGGGTTGCGCATCGACTGCAGCGTCTGCGCCTCTTGCAGCAGGATCTGCGCCGCGCGCGCCAGCGCTGTCGGGTGCGCGATGAGCAATCGCAGGTTCACATAGATCGGCGAGTTGATCGTCGTGCGTCCGAGCGTGAAGTCACCGAACTGCACGGCGCCGAGGCGCCACAGCGTGTCCGCGAGCCACAAATTCGACTGGCTGCTCAGTCCTTCGTCAGGCATGGGCCTCGATCATGGGTGCATGGTAATGGAAAAGGACCTTCTACGAGAGAAAGCCCTTAACATCGAGTATGCGGTTGTGGATGGTTCGGCAGACTCCTAGTTGGGTAACCCCCACGATGGCTGGGAGATGTCGTCAAATGCGAGTCCCGAGCACGAGTGTCGTGGAGCCTGCCTCATCGGCCAGCCCTGCCCAGCAGACAGGGCTACTCAGTCGACTTGCCATACACCCCAACGGATGCGGTCGTTCATGAGACACACCTCCTTGCACTGCGCTGAGGTACTCACGGCCCGTTCGAATCGGACTCAAGATCTACGATATTGCGGGAGCGTCGAGGCTGTCAAGTAGCTAGCGACAGAGATTGCATGACAGTTCTGCGGATCTCATCCCGCCCGGTGATCTCATCGTTCGGTCGCGGGCGTACAATCGACATGATGAAGCCGCGACCATTCGCTCTCCCGTCGGCATCGTTCTCACCGCCGCTGCGGCCCGCGCGTTGGTTGCGTGCGATGCGCGTCATCCATCCGTTCCCCACGCTCCTCAATGTCGTTGCCGTGGCGGGCCTCGCGTTTGTTGCGGCGCAGGGCCCGCCCGATGCCCCGCTCCTGCTCCGCATGCTCGCGCTCATGCTTTGTGCGCAGGCGGCGATCGGTGCCGTGAACGACATCTTCGACCGGGGCCTCGATACCGCGACGAAACCTTGGAAGCCCATCCCGTCGGGCGCAATTTCGTTGCAGGCCGCGACCGGACTCGCGGTCGCTGCTATTGCCGCTGCCGTCGTGCTCGCCGCGACGCTCGGCACCGCTGGCTTCGCGCTCGCGATGACGGGTCTGGCGTGCGGTCTGGCGTACGACGTGCGGTTGAAACGCACCCTCATGAGCGCGCTGCCCTTCATGGTTGCGATCCCCGTCCTGCCTCTGTGGGTATGGGCGACGCTCGGCGTCTGGGACGATGTGCTCTGGTGGTTGCTGCCGCTCGGCGCGCTGATCGGCCTGGCGCTGCATCTCGCGAACACGCTGCCCGATATCGACGCCGACGCGCGGCACGGCGTCCGCGGCCTGGCGCATCATCTCGGCCGCGATGGTTCGATGCGCGTCGCATGGTTGGCGTTCGCCGCCGCACTGGCGATGACCGCGCTGCTAGCGCCGTGGTTGGCCTACGACCTGCGTGCGTACCTACCGACCGCGGCCTTCGGCCTCGGATGCCTTGCGTTCGCTGCCGTCGCAGCATCGACGCGCCGTGATGCGCCCGCCCAGCCCCTCGCATTCGGAGCGCTCGCCGTCGGCTCCGTCGTGCTGGCCGTCGGGTGGCTCGCGTCAGTGACCTCCTAGCGCGCCCTCCGCGTCCACTGCTACGATCAGGCGTGACCCCTGACCCGATTGGCCTGTACTTGCACATTCCATTCTGCACCGCGAAGTGCGGCTACTGCGACTTCAATTCCTACGCCGGGCACGAGCACCTGATCCCGTCGTACAGCGGCACCCTGCTCAAGGAGGCGTCGCTCTGGCGTGATGCGGTAGGCTCCCGCCCGGTCGAGACGATCTTCTTCGGCGGTGGTACGCCGAGCC
>JANPBN010000363.1:0-2249 GCA_031430415.1 Dehalococcoidia bacterium | reverse complement strand
CGAAGACACGCTACGGACGTGGGTGCGATACGACTCGATTCTCGGCCTGCATCCGGACCGGAACCTCGTGCCGGGCGTCGAGATCTCGAGCGGGTCGCTCGGCCACGGGCTGCCACTGGCCGTCGGGCGGGCGCTGGGACTTCGGGCGCGCGGTGCACAGGGCGCGAGCGATGGCGGGCCGCGCATCTTCTGTCTGCTCGGCGACGCGGAACTCGACGAGGGCACGAACCAGGAGGCGATCGTCACCGCCGCGCGCTTCGGCCTCGATGCGCTGACGGCGATCGTGATCGACAACCGCTCGTCGTCGCTCGGATGGGGCGGCGACATTGCCCGCCGCTTCACGCTCGAGGGCTGGTCCGGAGACACGGTGGATGGGCGCGATCACGATGCGATCGAACGCGCGCTCACAGCGCCGCATGCTGGCGTGCCGCACGTCGTCGTTGCGATGGTGGAGGAGAGGGAATGACGTCCGATTCAATGCGCGAACGATTCGTCACCGTCGTCACCGAGTTGCTGGATGAAGATCCGCGCCTGGCCGTCGTGTTGGCGGAGATCACAGCGGATCGCTTCCGTGCGACCGGCGCCGCCGCGCGACATCCGGATCGCGTCATCAACGTGGGCATACGCGAGCAACTGATGGTCAACGTTGCGGCGGGCATGGCGCTCGAAGGCATGCGGCCGATCGCGCACACGTTCGCACCGTTTCTCGTCGAACGCTCGTTCGAGCAGTTGAAGCTCGGATTCTCGCATCAGGGCGTCGGCGGCGTTCTCGTCAGCGCCGGCGCCTCGTACGACGTCGCCGCGTACGGGCGCACGCATGGCTCGCCCGGCGATGTCGCGCTCGTCGGCACGCTGCCTGACTGGCGCATCCACGTCCCCGGCCATGCCGACGAAGCGGAGGCGTTCCTGCGCGACGCTGTGCAGAGCGATGATCCGGTGTACATCCGCCTGACCGAGCGCCGAAACGGGGCGGCGGTCGCGTCAGCGGCTGGCGCGGCCGTCGTGCAGCGACGCGGCGGCGCCGGCGCGCCGACGGTGATCGCTGTCGGTCCGATGCTGGATCCGGTCACCGAATCCGTCGCGGATATCGACGCCACAGTCGTCTACGCCGCCACCGTGCGCCCGTTCGACGCGGCGGGTCTGCGGTCTTCGGTCACCGGCACCGATGTGGTGCTCGTGGAGCCGTACCTCGAAGGCACGTCGGCAGCGGCGATCGCGTCTGCGCTCGACGATCGTCGGCATCGCCTGCTGTCGATCGGTGTGCCGCACGAGGAGAATCGCAAGTACGGCTCGCCAGCCCAGCACGACGCGGCCCACGGCCTCGATGCGGCGGGACTGCGCGTTCGCATCGCCGCGTGGTGCGGGAGGCGACAGGCTGCGGCGATGACGTAGGCCGCCAGCCTGTGGCGATGTGCGCCTAGCGCAGCTCGAGGCCTGCGAGATCGCCGGCCGCGCGCCAGTCTTCCAGCAATTTCACGAAGGCGATGGGTCCGCCGCCGTAGGGGCCGTTCTGCCCGCGTCCGACGAACGAGCTGTTCTTGCCGCCAGGTTCGCCGGGCTTGCCCTCGTTGTTGTAGTAGCCGGGAGTGCAGGCTTCCTGGAACTCCTGTCCGTTGCGGGCCAGGCTGATGATCGTCTCCACCCACGCGTCTTCGGCCTCCTGTGAGACCTCCATCGCGCGAATCTCCTGGGCGAGCGCTTGCTTGACGATGTGGGCGACGTGCTTGCCCTGCTCATTCAGCATGTGGGGGAAGTTCACGGTGAAACCCGACTGCGCGTTGCTGATGATGAAGCAGTTCGGAAAGCCGCGGCTGTGCATACCGTGCAGCGTCGCGACGCCGTTCGCCCATTTCTCGGACAGTGTGACGCCGCCGCGGCCGTACAGCTCGTAGCCGGATCTGCGCGTGTACTCGGTGCCGACCTCGAAGCCGGTGGCGTAGATGAGGCAATCCACTTCGTACTCGACGCCGTCGACGACGACGGCGTGCTCGGTGATGCGCTCGACGCCGCGGCCCTTCGTGTCGATCAGCCTGACGTTGGGGCGGTTGAAGGTGTCGAGGTATTCGTCGTGGAAGCAGGGGCGCTTGCAGAACTGGCGGTAGTACGGCTTCAGCGCCTCGGCGGTCGCGGGATCGTCGACGATCGCTTCAACGCGCGCGCGGATCTCTTCCATCTTCTCGAAGTCGGCGAGTTCCATCGTGTTCGCCAGCCCTTCGGCCGACATGTCGGGTGCGTCACCGGTTCGCACC
>JANPBN010000362.1:0-1636 GCA_031430415.1 Dehalococcoidia bacterium | reverse complement strand
CATCTTGCTGCTCCTCTCGGGCGCGCAACCTCGCGCGCCGCATCCGATCGCAGCATCGACCGTGCGGTGTCCGGCTGCCATCAATGCGCCGTAATCGCTCTGTAAAACGTATGGAGATGGCGATGTGTCGGCTTGGTCATGGTTCTTCGATTGCTGCCCAAGCCCGACTGCTCAGAACATCCGCATCGCGCCACGTAGCGGCTCAAAGTGCCCCTGCGCGATCGAGATCATCTGGGCGACGTGCAGGCAGTCGTGATACGCCGCGTGCTGCAGGAACTCCCCGGCGGTGACTTGCCCGGCGACGCTGTGGTGTCCGGTGCGCGCGAAGGCCGCGTCATCGAGCCCTTGCAGCCACGCGATGTCGCGCTCGCGCTCGTCCGTAAACATCTGCAGCAGTTCGCCCGCGCTCTCCATGCGCAGCCCCGACGCCGCGAGTTCAGCCTCTTCGTCGTGGTTGAGCAGGAGCGGGTCGTCCTCCGTCACCACGCTCCGGATGCGGCTGATCGCACCCATGCGGCCCGTCAGCACCACGTGCGCGACAACGTCCGCGATACTCCAGGCATCACCGTCCTGGAGCGTCAGGACCTCCGCTGGTATCGCGCCGACGATCGAACGAATGATCCGTGGCGTTGCAGCGAGCGCCGCGATCGCCGTGTCGCGCTTTGCGTCCATGAACGCCATTGTAGCGCGCTGGGAACGCGCGAACGGACCGCGCACCTGGACGATGCGCGGTCCGTGACGTCAGAGCGAGAGACGACTACTGGGTGCGGAAGTGTCCCGAAGAGAGCGTCTGGTTGCCGCTCTCTTCGATGGCCAGCACCTCCCAGTTGTACGCCGTTGCCGGCTCAAGGAAGCCATCCGGCACAGCGATGCTGGTGATCGACGGCTTCAGGTACATGCTGAGCCCGAACTTGCCGATCATGTTCGGATCCGGCGGCGTGTTCTTCTCGATGATCAGCTGGTACGCGATGATGTTGACCGGCGCGCCCGTGATCGTCTTGTTCACGGCGCCCCAGCTTGCGACAACGCCCGTCGTTGGCACGGTGGCATCGGCCGCCGGCGACAACAGCACAGGACCTTCGGGGATGTTGTGCGTGAGCCACGCCGTGCCCTGGGTCCAGCCTGTGTTCTCGCCGTTCTCGACGCCCGGGCCTGCGATCTTGTAGTAGCCCTCAGGCAGCTTGGCCAACATCTCGTTGATCGGCAGGTCGGCGTTCGCCGGCTCAACCGTCTCGAAGAACAGTTCGGTCACTCCGAGGCGTGCCAGGTTCCCGCGCCCTTGGAGCGACAGGACGACGCCGTCAGGGCCCGTGACGTCCAGCCGCTTCCAGCCCTCGCTATCGATGGCGCCCTGGAACCCCGTATCGCTGTCTGTTGCGTTGTGCTCGATGTTGAGCTTGGCCTCCTTGAGCGGCGTCGGCTCCTTGCTCGCCGAAGCGAGCGGCGCATCATTCCCGCCTCCCACCGCGAACGATACTGCGGCGATTCCCCCAACGACGACCAGTACGACTGCTGCAATCTTGCGTTTCATCTCGGTAATTCTCCATTTCGTGTCCCGTACATCACCGAGGTCGCGACAACCATGGCGGCGATCGCGATAGGCAACGCGAGGGTAAGGGCATGCACGCGCATGGCT
>JANPBN010000361.1:0-2783 GCA_031430415.1 Dehalococcoidia bacterium | reverse complement strand
AGCGCGTACGCGTGGCGACGCGTGGCGCGGCTGCTGCCGCTCGTGGGCACCGCATTGTTCGTCGCGGCGGTGTGCGGCGGGGGTGTCAGCGACCTCAACCGAAGGGCGAACGTCGAGCACAACGCCGGGGCCTACGACGAGGCGTTGCAGCTGTATGCGACGGCGCAGGCGATCGACGGGGCTCGCGGCGAGTTGTATTACAACGCCGGCAACTCCCTTGGCGACAAGGGAGAAAGCAGCAGCGCGATCGACGAAACGCGGCGCGGGCTGGCCCTGCTGGAGAGCGACGACGCAGCCATCGCCGAGTACGCGCTCGGTACGCACTACGCGCGTTCGCTGCGGCTCACCGACGCCATCGAGGCGTACAAGCGGGCGCTCCTCGCCGATCCGTCGGATCCCGACGCGAAGCACAATCTCGAGGTGGTACTCAGCCGGGTCCGCCCGACGGCTACTCCGTCGGCCCGCGTGCCGCTCACGCCCGAAGCGTCGCCTTCGGCGATCGGCGGCGACGGCGAGCCATCGGAGGACCTCACGACGCCCGGGCCGGGCGGTGGCCAGCCGACGGCAGAGTCGACGCCGGGAGCGGGGGAGCCGCAAGGAACGCCACAGCCGGGGGACAGCAGCGATCTTACGCCGGAACAACTACAACGCGCGCTCGAAGACGCGTTGCGCGGCATCGACGAGGATTTCACCGTCGAGGAGGCGCTCCGGGCGCTGGATCTGCTGAATCAGCGGAACCGAGGCGATCTGGCGGAGCCTCCGAGCGGCGGTAGCGGCGGCGCTCCCGACTACTGACCGCGCGAACCATATGGCGCCCCCGGCGCGTATGGATCTGGCGCGAGAGGCGCTGGAGCGGCGTCAACCCCGCCGTTACTCCCGGCAGAGCACAGGTGCTATCATTCGCGGCAAACCAACGACACTAATAGAGGAGATGCGTAGGCCGTGAGCGATGTCGTATTGTTCTCCGTCGCGACGTTCCGCGACTGGGTGATCATCTTTATGGGAATCGCGGTGGCGGCATTCTTTACCGTTGGGATGGTTCTCGCGATCGTACTTGGCCTGCTGTCGCGCGCGCTCCTCAAGAAGTCCATTTCGACGCTCGATGACAACGTGAAGCCGCTCCTGGGTTCCGCCAAACAAACGGCGGATAGCGTCAAGGGAACGGCGGCGTTCGTGTCCGATGCCGCGGTTCAGCCGATCATCCGCACGTACGGCGTGGTCGCGGGTGTGCGGCGGGCGGCCGGCGTGCTTGCCGGGCTCACGGGCGCCGGCGGCGACAAACCCAAGGCCTGACGGCGTTCGCATGAAGCGATCGCCACGCGTCATCCTCCATCAACAGGAGGTGCAGCTTGGCCAGTGACGTCCAGTCCACCAGCAGCAGCACGGCAGCGGTCGCCGAACCGGCGGCGGTCGCCGAAGGCCCGGAGGCGGACGCTCCCGGCCGCGATGAGCGCGCTCTCGCCGCGGGTGCCAAGCCCCCGGCAAAGCTCGACGACAAGAGACACAAAAAGTCGAAGAACAACAACGACGACGACGACATCGAGTACGAAGTCGAGTTCGCGACGCCATTCGGCAAGATCGAGTTCGAATTTGAGCCATTGTCGAAGAAGCAGAAGAAGGATGAGCAGCGCAAGGCGCGCGCGGAACGCGACGCCGCGAAGGCTGTAGCCCGCGCCGCTAAGCTCGCCGAGCAAGGCGCGACGCAAAGTGGACGCGGCCACGGACTGTTGATCGCGCTTGTCATCTTTGCGGTCGTCGCCTCGATCGTCGCGCTGGCGATCTGGCTGTTCGCACGACCCGGTGACGATGACGTGATCCCAGCGGAGTTTCGTGCTGATGACGCGCCAGCGCCGGAGCCGCAGGGCTTCGTCGGGAAAATGCGCGGACGTGCCCGCGAAGCCGTGAGCGCCGGGCGGAAGGCGTCGCGCGAGGCGCAGGACGAACAGCTGCGCAAGTTCGAGGAGATGACGGGCCGCTGAGGCCGGGCCGCTAGGGCCGGACGGCAGCTCTCGCTATAATCGAGGCGGAGAGGTGTCCGAGCGGTTGATGGTGCCATTCTCGAAAAATGGTAGGTGATGAGCCTCGCGGGTTCAAATCCCGCCCTCTCCGCCATCAGAATCTCGCTGTAAGGCTGGTAGCCGGAAGCAAGCGCGCGGCGCCCTTCCCGCACCAGCCTTCTGCTTCTATCATCCGGTGACCGCACGGGGAGAGGTGCCAGAGTGGCCGAATGGGCACGACTGGAAATCGTGTGTGCGCGCAAGCGTACCGTGGGTTCGAATCCCACCCTCTCCGCCACCTAACTGGAAGCGAGACGCGTGAAGCGTGATCGGAGCGCAAGCGTCCGGTCCGTGCGACACAGCACAAGGAGCGGCCCTCATGGATCTGAAGGACACCGTCGCGATCGTGACGGGTGGCGCACGCGGCATTGGGCGCGGGATCGCCTACGAACTGGCGAAGGAAGGCGTGCGCATCGCACTCGCCGATCTGCCGGCCACTTCCGCTGATCGCGACGAGACGATGGCCGAGGTTCGGCGCCTCGGCAGCAAGGCGATGGCGATCGATGTGGACGTGCGCGACGAAGCGCAGGCTCAGGCGATGGTGCAGGCCGTCGTGGGGGAGTACGGGCAGGTCGACATCCTCGTGAACAACGCTGGAGTCATCAAGATCGGCCCGGTGGCGATGTTCTCGGAAGCGGACTGGGATCTTGTGATCGATGTAAACCTCAAGGGCACGTTCCTGTGCTCGAAGGCCGTCCTGCCGCACATGATCGGGCGGCGTAGCGG
>JANPBN010000360.1:0-2477 GCA_031430415.1 Dehalococcoidia bacterium | reverse complement strand
TTTTTGAGCATGGGAGCCAGTGCCATGGTACTCCGTAGTTCGCGAGGTCGTCCACGATTCGAGCTTCCGTCCCGGTCTGCCTCCGTCCACGTGCTGTTGGTAGAACGCCGCCGGGCGCGAAAGGTTAACTGCGACGAACGGGACGATTGTCACGGATGTTGCCGTGCGGTGAATCACGCCAATCCCGCGCGTCTTATGTCCTGTATAGCTTCGGCAGTTTGATTTTGTGCTGTAATTTTCGTGTTTCGCGAGTGCGCCCGGCAAGGGTTGGGGGAGCCGCATCCCGCCGCTTGTTGACGCTACTGCGTTTTCGGCCCATCTCGAAGCTGGCCGCGTCGCGATCCTGGCTCCGAAGCCTCGATTTCTCTCGTGCCGAGCCCCAACCTTTACGTTCACGTTAGAGTGCGCTATACTCGCGCCTACCATGAGGTCCCATAGGTTACCCGTTCCATTCCGGTTGATGGGTTATGCGCTGCCTTACAAGCCGCGCATCCTTGTTGTGTTCTCGTCGATGCTCGGCCTGACGGCGTTTCAGCTGCTCGGGCCGATTCTGGTCGGCTACGCGATCGACACCGGACTCAAGGTCAATGAAGCGACAGACCTGGCCGAGGGCAGCGGACGGACGCTGGTCATCGCCGCCCTGCTGATCATCGGCGCGGCGATGGCGCGGGGCGTGTTCCAGTACTTCCAGACGTACAACACGGAGCTGATGGCGCAGCGGATCGCCTATGACATCCGCAACGACATCTACGACCACCTGCAACGACTGAGCTTCGCGTACCACGACAAGGCGCAGACGGGGCAGGTGATGCAGCGCGCAACGCAGGACGTCGAGGGCGTGCGGATGTTCGTGAGCATGGGCGCGATCCGGCTCATCTACGTGATCATCCTGCTCATCGCGACGCTGGTTCTGATGGTGCGCACGGACGTGCAACTGGCGCTTGTGAGCTGGCTATTCATCCCGCCGACGGCGTTCCTGGCGTTGCGCTTCACACGGAAGCTGCGGCCAATCATGTTGAGGACACAGGAACTGCAGGGCGAACTCGGCGTCGTACTGCAAGAAAACCTGAGCGGCATGCGCGTCGTGAAGGCGTTTGGCCGCGAACTGTTCGAGGGCGACAAGTTCAACAACGAAGCGGAGAAGCTCTTCGAGAACTCGTACGCGTCGAACCGGCTGATGGCGCGGTACACACCGCTACTCGCGCTCGTGTGGTCGCTCGCGATGGTGACGACGGCATGGTACGGCGCGCGGCAGATCGGGAACGGCAACCTGCGCCCGGGTGAACTCGCGCAGTTCATGCTGTACCTGACGATGCTGCAGTTGCCCGTCCGAAGCATTGGCTTCATCCAGATGTTCTGGGCGCGCGCCCAGACATCGGGCCAGCGCATCTACGACATCCTCGACGCAGAATCGGCGGTGCAGGAGAAGGCCGGCGCGACGGAACTGGTGGGCGTGACGGGGCACGTGCGCTTCGACGACGTCTCGTTCGGCTACGACGCGATCAGTCCGGTGTTGCGCAGCGTGAGCATCGACGCGCAGCCCGGCGAAGTGGTGGCGTTGCTGGGCCAGACGGGATCCGGCAAGTCCACCGTGGTCAACCTGATGCCGCGCTTCTACGACGTCACGGGCGGCAGCATCACCATCGACGGCACCGACATTCGCGATGCGACGATCAGTTCGCTGCGCCGGGCGTTTGGGATCGTGCAGCAGGACATCTTCCTGTTCTCGGCGACGATCCGCGAGAACATCGCGTACGGCGCGTCCAACGCGTCGGAGGACGACATCGTCCGAGTGGCGAAGCTGGCGCGGATCCACGAGTTCATCGTGCAGATGCCGGACGGGTACGACACATGGGTGGGCGAGCGCGGCCTGACGCTTTCGGGCGGACAGAAGCAGCGCATCTCGATTGCGCGAACATTGCTGCTTGACCCGAAGATCCTGGTGTTCGACGACTCGACATCGTCGGTCGACACGCAGACGGAGTACGACATTCAGCTTGCGCTGCAGGAACTGATGAAGGGGCGCACGACGTTTGTCATCGCGCAGCGGCTGCGGACGGTGCGAACGGCGGACCAGATCCTGGTGCTGAAGGGCGGGAAGATCGTCCAGCGAGGACGCCACGAAGAGCTGATCGAACAGGACGGCCCGTACCGCCAGATCTACGACCTGGAACTCCGTGACCAGGAAGAAGCGTACGAACGCGAGCGCGCGCGGCTTGAGGCAATGGAGCACGGTGACGGCGTCGAGGCCGGCGTGCGTGAGGGCGCGGCGGCGACCGGCGGGGGGAGCTAGGGATGGGACACTGGGGCGGCGCGGGAAGCGCTGGCGGCTGGAGTGGCGCGGGCGGCGGCGGGATGGGCAACTGGTCCAACAACTTGCGGCCGAACTCACTGCAGCGCAGCGTCGACGGCTGGAACGACGACGAACTCGGGTCGGTGTACAACCATCGCGTCGTGGTGCGGCTGGCGAAATACCT
>JANPBN010000359.1:0-2112 GCA_031430415.1 Dehalococcoidia bacterium | reverse complement strand
TGCGGACCCTCATCGAGCGTGAAGGTCTCGCGCGACCAGTCGGCGGACGCGCCGAGACGGCGGTGCTGATTGCTGATGACGGGGCGGACGCGTTGCACCCACGACCAGACGCGCCTCTCGAACTCGTCGCGGCCGAGGTCGTGGCGGGTGAGCCCTTCCTTCGCGAGCTGCTTCTCGACGACGTTCTGCGTCGCGATGCCCGCATGGTCGACGCCCGGCAGCCAGAGCGTCGGATCGCCGAGCATGCGGTGCCAGCGGATGAGGATGTCCTCGACCGTGTCGGTTAGCGCGTGGCCGATGTGCAGTTCGCCTGTGACGTTCGGGGGCGGCATGATGATCGAGAACGGCTTCTTCGTCTCGTCCATGCGCGGCTTGAAGTAGCCGCGCCTCTCCCAGAACTCGTAGACGCGGGGCTCGGTCGACTGCGGCTCGTAGGCCTTGGGCATGTCGGGCATGTGTTGGCATTCCTGGTTGCCCGCACGCTTCGCGGGGGTAGCACTGGTCGCTGGTCCTCGTTGCTTCGATGCGAACATGACAAAGCCCCGATGGTTGTCGGGGCCCGGTCCGGTCGCCGCGTGCGCGTCATCGACCGGTCAACGGGCTTCGTCTACCGATACGACTACGGGCTGTGACGCAGCATCAATCCTCATTGCGCGCCCATGGTAGCGGATGGGGTGGCGCGACGAAATCGGGGGAACCGCTAACGCGGCGTTACGCGCTTACGCCGGGTGCCAGAGGAAGATCGGCCTGATCTCGATCCAGTCGGTCTCGCTGATCGAGATGCGGTGTGCCTGACGCACGGCCTCGGCCGCATCGGCGCATTCGATGACGAAGAAGCCGCCGACGAGTTCCTTCGTTTCGGCGAAGGGGCCTTCGGTGACCTTGCCGCCTCGAACGCGGACGGGCGCGACGAACTCCGGCGGCACGAGGCCGGCGCCGCCCGCGTAGACGCCCTCGGCGCGCAGCTCGGCCTCGAGGCGGGCGTGGTCGGGCTGCCGGGACGGGCCCTGCGGCGGGACGGCGGGGTCGTAGCAGATCTGGAACAGGTAGTGCATGGCGTGCGCCTCCTTCGAGTGGGCAGTATGTCAGTACGACGACGCGCGGGCGGCGGGCGGTTCGACATTCGGAGACGGATGCAGGCGCCCCTCCTCGCCCATACCCCCTACCGGGGGGTTGACACGATGCCCACGACGATCGTAGGATGGACGTGCAGTACCCCTACCCAGGGGGTATGGGAGGTGAGCGTGCAGGACGACACGAAAGCCGACGTGCTGAAGCGGCTGAACTTCATCGACGGGCACCTGGCGGGGATCCGGCGGATGGTCGAGGGCGACAAGTACTGCGTGGACGTGCTCAAGCAGACGTACGCCGTACGCCGGGCGATCGAGAAGATGGAAGGCATCATGCTCACCGGACACCTCGCGACGTGCACGGTGGATGGCATTCGCGAGGGGCGCGAGGCGGAGGTCGTAGCGGAGTTGGCAGCGTTGTACGAGATGGCGGGGAAGTAGTCCCTCTCCCTTGGGGAGGGTTGGAGCAAGGAGCGAACGAATGGAGACGAAGATGCTGTTCGATGTGAAGGGGATGACGTGCGACAACTGTGTGCAGCACGTCACGAAGGCTGTACAGGAACTTTCGGGAGTGAAGTCGGTGAAGGTCGACCTCGCGTCGAACTCGGCGGTGGTCGAGGGTGACATCGACGCCGCAAAGGTGATCGCGGCGATTGAAGAGGAAGGGTACGAGGCGGCCGTGCGGGCGTAGGCGCCACGGCTACAACAGACAGCAGACAACAAGCAACAGACGGCCGAGAACAGATTGCCAGCAGAACAAAGAGGCGCAAGATGACGACACAAGAGACGACATCGCTCGACATTTCCGGGATGACGTGCGCGTCGTGCGTGCGGCGCGTCGAACGGGCACTGGGCAAGGTTGAGGGCGTCGAGACGGCCAACGTGAACTTCGCGTCGGAGACGGCGCTGATCACCAGCGACGGAACCGTGACGGCGGAGCGACTCGTTGCGGCCGTCGAGAAGGCGGGCTATGCCGCCACGCTCTCGGCGCCGGACACCGACCGCGACTCGGAGCGGCAGTCGCACGCGCGGCGCACGCTAG
>JANPBN010000358.1:0-7304 GCA_031430415.1 Dehalococcoidia bacterium | reverse complement strand
TGAGAACGATGGTGGGTGAGCGTGGCGTCTCTCTTTCGGGCGGGCAGAAGCAGCGCGCATCGATCGCGCGAGCGTTGGCGCGGACGGCGCCGATCTTGGTGCTCGATGACTCGGTGTCGCACGTCGACGCGTACACGGAGGAGCGAATCCTCTCGGGCGTGAGGGAGTACATCGCGGGCCGCACCGCGGTGATCATCGCGCATCGCGTGTCGGCGGTGCGTTGGGTGGACCAGATCGTGGTGCTCGACGACGGGCACATCATCGAGCGCGGGACCCACGACGAACTCGTGGCGCTGGACGGCGCGTACGCTTCGCTTGACCGCCGTCAGCGGCTCGAACAAGAACTGGACGACGATGCGGAGGCCGGCGCCTAACGATGGACGTTTCGGGCTACCACGAGGATGATGATGTCATCGGCAAGGCGTACGATTCGCGCCTGGTCGGACGCCTCATGGAGTACATGCGCCCGTACCAATGGCGCGTGTTGCTGGCACTTCTGTTGCTGCTGGCGACCGTTGGTCTGACGCTCGCCCAGCCGCTGCTGATTGGCACGGCGATCGACCGCGATGTCGCGCATGGCACGACGGACGATCTCTGGTGGATCTCGCTGCTGTACGTCGGGACGCTGGCGGGGATCTTCACGTTTCGCTACGCGCAATCACTCCTCATGGTGCTCGTTTCGCAGCGGGTGATGAACGACATTCGCATGAAGCTGTTCCGCCACCTACAGCGAATGTCAATTTCGTTCTATGACTCGAATCCCGTCGGACGTCTCGTCACACGGCTGACGAATGACATCGCCGCGCTGAACGAACTACTGACGGCCGGGGCGGTGACCATTGTCGCCGACGTCTTCATGATCATTGGCGTGGCGATCGCGCTGTTCTTCCTGAACTGGAAGCTGGCGCTCATCACGTTAGCGATCATGCCGTTCCTCGCGTTCATGATGCGCTGGTTCGCGATCGTCATGCGCACCTCGTTTCGGCAGCAGCGCCTCCACGTCGCGCGGATGAACGGCTTCACCGCCGAGCACATCAGCGGGATGATGTTGGTGCAGTTGTTTGGGCGGCAGAAGCGCGACTACGGTGAGTTTCGGGATCATAACGGCAAGCTCCTCGCCGCCAACATGGGCGTCGTCAACTCCTACGCCATCTTCGAGCCGATCGTGGCCATGGTCGGGGCGCTCACCACCGGCATCGTCATCGTTCTGGGCGGGCGCTTCGTGCTGGACGAGCAGTTGTCGCCCGGCGACCTTGTGGAGTTTCTGCTTTTGAGCTCGATGTACTACAACCCGGTGCGTGAGATTGCCGACCGTTTCAACATCCTCCAGGCGGCGATGGCCGCGCTCGAGCGGATCTTCACGCTCCTCGATGAGCCCGAGGGAGTGCAAGACGACGAGGATGCGCTGGACATGCCGGACCGCATAGCCGGGGCGGTGGAGTTTGAACACGTGTCATTTGAGTACGTTCCGGGCACGCCGGTGCTACGCGATGTGTCGTTCCGCATCGAGCCGGGAGAGCGCGTCGCGTTCGTCGGCGCGACGGGCGCGGGAAAGACGAGCCTGATCAACCTGCTCCTGCGCTTCTACGACGTCCAGCATGGGCGCATCACACTGGATGGCGTGGACATCGCAAAGGCACGGCAGCGCGATGTGCGGCGGCACGTGGGCCTCGTGCTGCAGGATCCATTCATCTTCACCGGCACGGTCGCGGAGAACATCCGCCTCCGCGGCGAGTCGATCCCGATGTCGCAGGTGCGTGACGCGGCACGGCTGGTCGGCGCAGATCGCTTCATCGACGAATTGCCGCAGCAGTATGAGCACCAACTCGTCGAGCGCGGCGCGAACCTGAGCACCGGGCAGAAGCAGCTGCTGGCGTTCGCGCGGTCCGTTGCCTTCGATCCGGAGGTGATGCTGGTCCTCGATGAGGCGACGGCAAACATCGATTCCGAGACGGAGGCGCTGATCCAGGACAGCCTGGAGCGGCTCACGGCGCGCCGAACGAGCATCATCATTGCGCACCGGCTGGCGACCATTCGCGGCGCCGACCGGATCATCGTGCTGCACCGCGGCGAGATCGTTGAGCAGGGCTCGCACGACGAGTTGCTGGCGGTCCGCGGGCGCTACTATCGCCTCTGGCTGTTGCAGCAGCGTGACCTCCCTGCCGGCGCCATGGATCAGCACGCTTCTTGACGGATGGCCGCCCGCGCGTCATTCTCCGGCTGATTCACCGAATTCGTGCTTGAGTAACGACGACAATACCCCAGATGTCAGGTCACCAGGACGACGCGCGCTCTGCCAGCCTCGAATCACCGCGTCAGCGGCTTCGTCGTATCGTCGCGGGCCGCTATGTCGCGGCCGCGCTCGCAGTCGCCGCACTGATCCTGGCGCTGGGCACCCAGCTGGCGTACACGACTGATGCGGGGCTGCCGTGGACGTGGGTGGGCTTCGTCAGTGCGGCCTTGCTCTTTGCGGCCGCGGTGCACGCTGCGTCGCACGCGCCTTTAGCTGCGGAGATGCGGGGCCCTGGCGTTCGAGATGGATTGCTGACGCTGACGACGAGGCAAGAGATTGCGATTCTCGTTGTCGTGTTGCTGGTTGCCGTCTTCTTTCGATGCTTTCGGTTCGGCGACTTCCCGCCGGGCCTCTGGTACGACGAGGCGATCAATGGCACCGACGCGCTCTCGATCATCGACCGTGACCACCTGACAGTGTGGCGGGAGTCGAACTTCGGCCACTCGACGCTGTTCTTCTACTTGCTGATCGCGTCGTACAAGATGTTCGGATTTACCGTGTTTGCGATGCGGCTTGTGCCGGTGTTGGCCGGGCTTGGGGCCGTGGTTGCGTTCTATTTCCTCGCGCGCTGGCTGACGGGGCCGGTTCCGGCGCTGATCGCAACGGCGTTGCTTGCCGCGGGACGCTGGGCCGTCACGTTCAGCCGGATCTCGTGGGAAGCATCGCTGATGCCGGTGCTCGAGATCATGTCCGTGTTGTTCCTCGTGAAGGCGTTGGAGACGAGGAATCGCTTCTACTTCTTCATGGCCGGCGGGTCTCTCGCTGCGGGTATCTACACGTACCTCGCGTTTCGGTTCGTGCCCATCGTCCTCGCGTTCATCCTGGTGTACGTCGTGGTGACGGAGTGGCGGCTGATCAGAGGGAACATCAGCGGACTCCTGGTCTATGCGGCATCCTTCGTGATCGTGATCGCGCCGCTAGGCCAATACGCCGTTCGCCATCAGGACCAATTCCTCGAACGAACGCGCGAGATCAACGTCTTCCGTGAGGTCGACGAGAAAGACTCGTGGGAGCCACTGCGCCACAACGTGCGCGCGAGCATCGGCATGATGAACGTCACGGGTGACGGCAACGGCCGCCACAATCTTCCGGGCGAGCCCATGCTCGACGTGATTACCGGCGTGCTCTTCGTGCTTGGGATGGCGGCAAGCGTCTGGGGGCTGCGCTCGTGGCGGCGCGGGCACGTCGCGGGCTGGTACCTACTGGTGCTGATCCCCGGCGCGCTGACGATATCCGTCGAAAATCCGAGTGCGATCCGCGTGATCGGCGCGATTCCACCGATCTACCTGGCTGTCGCCCTGGCGCTCGCGACAATCCAGCGCTCGCTGGCGCCGGTTCGTCACGGCGCCTACGCGTTCGGCGCGCTCGCGCTGGTGCTGGTCGCGACGAGCATCGGTGCCAACTACTACACGTTATTCGAGCGCCAGGCACATGACTTCGCTGTGTACGAAGCCTTCACGCCTGAGTACACGCAAATCGGCGAGATCGTCGCCGACCGCGCGGACGCTGAGCGAGTCTACGTCTCACGTGACTACGAGGGGCATCCGGCGGTGCGCGTCCTGAGCCGAGGGAAGGAGTATCGCCCGTACACCGTGGCAGACGACCTGGTGTTTGCGGCTGGGGACCAGGATGTGCTGATCATCGCAGACTCACTCCAGGTTGCGGCGATACCGACGCTGCAACGCCTCTATCCGGGCCTGACGCGCGATGACTACATCGATCCGTTTGGCCGCACGTTCTTCACGCGGCTGACCATTCCGGCGGAAGACACGCGATCGCTGCATGAGCTACCGATGTCGGTGACTCGCGGAGGCGTTGTCGTGCCCTCCGCGCCCCCACGGGCGCCAATCGACCGGGAATGGACAGAGGAAGATCTGGCGGACGGGCCGCTCACGGTGACGTGGGAGGGCTTCATCTGGACGAGCCAGTTTCCGGGCGTGACAGAATTCGAAGTACCGCGTGCCGATGAGGACGCTGCACGCACCACGGAGTCCGTGGTACTCGACATCGATGGACGAACGTACGACATATCAGCCCGACGACGCGTGACGATGCCTCCGGGGCAGCACGCAGTGCGGCTTACGGCGATGGTCACGGCGCCTGGACGGCTTCGCATCATCGTGGGTGCACAAGAGCAGAATCCCACGCCTGCGAGGGATGTTTTGTATGGACGGAGCGTTGGCCCAGGCGGATTTCGCGTGCTGTATCGCTCGGGCACGGATTTCTCTGTTGAACCGCAATTGCTTACCGGAGCGGTTCCGTTTGCCGCGCCCGCGGATGTGTTTCGCGTCTACCGCGCGCTCGAGTACCAGGCCGTCTACGTTGCCAGCGAGGAGGGAGTATATGGATTCGCGCTGGAAGGCGCGAACTCGGCACAGCTTTTCGTCAACGACCAGCTGATCGCGGACAACGGCGGATCCCACTCGTCTCGGCGCGTTGAGGGCGAGGTGTCACTTGCCGCTGGGCCGCAGGTGCTGACGATCCAGTACACCGTCTTCGATCGCCCAAATTGGGCCGTGTCGGTTCGCCGGCCCGGCGGCGACTGGGAGATGCTCGACGGCGACGAGGTCGCGCCGCCGACGGGCGCGTACGCGCCGCCGGCGCTCGTCAGGCTCCGGCCGGACGACGATTGGCCGGGCCAACTGGCCTTGGATGGCGTCGGGAAGGCCGTCGCCGTCGCGGCGCTCCCCGACGGGCGACTCTTCGTGGCTGCGAAGGACGCGGTCGCCATTGTCTCGGCGGACGGGACGGTTGAGCGTACGTTCGATGTAGGTCTGACCGACATTAACGACGTTGCTGCTTCGGCGTCCGGCGAGCTGTACGTGATCGATGGTGAGACGCGAACGTTGGTGGTGCTCGATACGGAAGGCAACGAGCGTGGAAGGCTCACCGGCGCGTTCGATTCAGCACGAGGCGTCGGGACGTACCCGGGCGGTGCGCTGGTTGCTTCGCCCGCGGGCGGACTGCTCTACCGCGTTCCGCGCGATGGCGCCGACGTGGAGACTCTCGAGATGAGCACGGACATCGCGAAGGCGAAACAGCCGTCGGACGTTGACATCGGTCCGGATGGCCGGATCTACGCCGCTGACTTCGATGGGAAGCGCATCGTCGTGTCGACAGATGACGGAGCGACCGTCGCGACGACGTTCGCCGGCATCACCGGAACAGGTGGGCAACTGCCCCACCTGGCGGTGACGGACAAGCTTATCTTCGTGACGGATCCGGTGAACCAGCGAATCGTCGTGTTCGACCGTGCGGGCAAGCAGCGCGGCGCTTACGTGTTCCCCACGACGCTGGAAGGGCTGCGCCCCCTGGGCATCGCCGCATCCGGCAACTACGTCTACATCGCCGATGTCGAATCGGGGTTGGTCTACCGGTTCACGGTCGACGTACCGCCGGAGACCGCCGCCGAGCTACCCTAACAGCCTGCCGAGACCATCGCAGAGCGCGCGCAACTCCTCCGTCCGTGGCTGCAGCGCCGATGGGATGCCGCGCGGCTCCCAGGCGTTGAAGCGCCCGGGATGACCGTAGTCCGTCTGCTCGAACGTGGCGTCGCCTTTCGGCGTGTGCAGCACCGCGAGTCGCCGGACCATCGGATCCGGCGTGCCGTGCAATGCGTCGTATCGGGGGAGGTGCTCCTCTGTGACGGTGATCGTCAGTGCCGGTGTGGTGTCGGGCATGGCGGCTGCTCCTCGTGTGGTTCGAATGCACCTTGCGAGATGGTGCGGGAGAGCTGAGTATGGCGCAATGAGAGTGATATGGGCGGGTGTGGCCGTAACCGGAACGCTTGTGCAATGTGCCGTTGTGGTTTGGTTTGCGTTAGCCGTTCGCGCGTACGTCGGCTGTAGATCGGAGTCCTCGTGCGAAGGGATAATCGAGGGAGCGGGCCTCCTCGGTCTCCTCGTCATCCAGGTCGTGATTACACCGCTGACGTTAGCGGCCATGGTTGGGATCTGGACGCTTATCGTCGAACCCTGCGGTAGTTCCGACGAGGGCTGAGAACGTACTTGTGTCCCGGACGGGGGTGAGCACGAACGTGGCGACTGGACGAGGGGACTAGAACGGCAAGTCCTCCGGCACAGCGTGGCTGGTCGCTGCACGCGCGTCCGGCGGATAGACCTCGCGCGAGCCACCGCCCTCGGCGGTGCCGACGATGCCTTCGTCCTCGAGCTGATCCATGAGCCGGGCGGCGCGCGGGTAGCCAATGCGCAGCCGGCGCTGGAGCAACGATGTGCTGATGCGGTTGTGCTCGTACGCGAGTTCTTTCGCGCGGTCGAACATATCGTCGGTCGCGCCCTCCTGTTCGAGTTCTGCCTTCGCTTCGTCGTAGAGGTGGTCGTATGTCTCGCGCTCGATGTTCGCGAAGGCGTCCTGCGTCCAGAAGTCGACGAGCTTTTCGATCTCCTCGTCCGAGACGTAGACACCCTGCAGGCGTCGCGGCTTGGCGGCATCAGGCGCCATGTAGAGCATGTCGCCGCGGCCCAGCAGCTTCTCGGCGCCGGCCATGTCGAGGATGGTGCGCGAGTCGACCTGTGAGCTGACAGCGAAGGCGATGCGCGTCGGGAAGTTCGCCTTGATGAGGCCCGTGATGACATCGACCGAGGGCCGCTGCGTGGCGACGACGAGGTGGATGCCCGTGGCCCGCGCAAGTTGCGCGAGGCGGCAGATCTGGCGCTCTACCTCGAACGGCGCCGCCATCATCAGGTCGGCCAGTTCGTCGATGATGACGACCCAATACGGCAGCTGATCCGTTGCGCGCGGACTGCGGTTGTAGCCATCGATGTTGCGGACGGCGAGCGAGGCGAACTTGCGGTAGCGCGATTCCATCTCGTGGATCACGGCCTGCAGCGTCCCAACGACCTTGTCCATCTCGACGACGATGTTCGAGAAGGCGAGATGCGGGATCGGCCCGAACGCCGAGAGTTCGACGCGCTTGGGGTCGATCATCACGAAGCGCACCTCGGCGGGCGACGCGTGCATGAGGATGCACGAGATGATCGAGTTCATGCAG
>JANPBN010000357.1:0-2038 GCA_031430415.1 Dehalococcoidia bacterium | reverse complement strand
TCGGCCGGCGACGTTCGATCAGGTTCTTCGACCCGGACCGTCCCGTGGAGCGCGAAAAGATCCAGAAGATGCTGGAGGCGGCGCGCCTGGCGTCGTGCGCGGTGAACGCGCAGTGGGCGCGCGCCGTCGTGGGCTTCCGCGACGACCTGACGGAAGACCAGCTGAAGCGCCTGAAGACGCCGGTCGCCGGGCTGAACACAGAACTGGCGCCGGTACACATTCACTTCTTCAACGACCTTGGCGTCGTCAACCGAAACCAGGGCGCGCCGCTGAAGGAACTGGTGGATGTGGGCGCGCTTGCGCCGACGCACGGCTGGAGCCACAAGTTCGTCGACGAGTTCGTGTATCCGCAGATCCTGAAGCCCATGACGCAGGGCCCGGGATACCCCATCGCCAGCACGTTCGATGTTGGCGTCGCCGTCTGCCAGGCGATGCTGACCGGCGTCGATGAAGGGCTCGGCGTTGGACTGGTGACGCTGAACGGGGCCGTGTTGAAGGAAGTGTTCAAGACGCCTGACGACTGGATCCCGCTGCCGACGATCCTTGTCGGGTATCCGGCGGAGGACTGGAGCGGCGGCGGACAGCGCCCGCGCCCTCCGTTCGAGGAGATGTACTTCGAAGGCGAGTACGGCAAGCCGTTCAAGCGCGACGATGCGGTCGTCGAGGAGTTGAAGGCGGCGAAGATGATCCAGGACCCGGCCAAACCGAACGATCCGGCGCGCATCGCCGAGATCAAGCGGCTGGCGGAGAAGTACGGGCTACCGATGTAGCCGGGTTCGCGAGAATGCGAAGCAGACGGCCGGCTCAGCCGGCCGTTCGCACGTGCGCGGCGCGTGGCGAGGAGACTGACGATGACCGACGGCGTAACCGAAGACCCGATCGAACTGCGGGCGTTGCAGGAGTACGCGAGCGTACAGGCGTGGCTCGACGGCCTGCGCCAGCACTGGGGCGGCGATCCGGCGACGGACGATCCGGAGCGGCTGCCGATCCTCGAGGCGTTCTGCCGCCACATCAACCGCGACCCGGACGCGATGATCAAAGAGACGACGATGATCAAGGACGGCGAGCGCCGGATTCGCACGAAGGGACGCGAGCGCTACTCGCAGGTCATCGACGCGTGGCAGGCAAGCATTGAGGGGTCGCGCATTCGCAAGGCGAAGTGGGGGAACACGGTACGGAGCTTCCTGATCCACAACGGCGTGTTGCTGGCGCCAGGGATGCAGGGCGGGGAGTGAACGGGGCCTCGGGAAATCAGAAGCCGGAAGTCGGAGTGGGCGCGCGAGGTTGTTGATGGATACGTTTGTGGCGTCTGCGCGGCACTTGCTCGATCAAACGGTCGCCGACATGCGCCGGTCGATCGATGGGCTCACGACGGAGCAACTGAACCGCCGTCCGGGGAGCGATGACACGAACTCGATCGCGGTGCTCGTCGTCCACGGGATGACGTCGACCCGCTGGTGGCTGAGCGTGGCACTGCAGCAGCCGGTGCCGGATCGCGAACGGGATCGCGAGTTCGAGACCGCCGCGCCGGATGCCGCGTGGCTCGGCGCGTTTCTGGAAGATATGGCGGCGCAGTGCCGGGTGCTGCTCGTCGCCGCCGCGGACGTGGACTGGACTGCCGTGCTTCGCCCTGACGGACAGGAGTCGTCGTTTCCGGCGTCCTTCGCGCTGACGCATTGCCTGTCCCACCTACGCGAGCACGAGGGTCAGATATCGCTCACGCGCCAGCTTCTGGCCGCGTCGTAGGCTACGCCTGCCGAACAGCCAGAGACGCGGGCCACAATGGCCCGCGTCTCTTGATCTCGTTTCCCGCTTCCCGCTACGCCTGGCTGGCGCGGGCCATTGGGATGGTGAGGCGTACGTCCTTGAGGACATCGCGGGCGGCGTTGCCTTCGCCGATGTCGAGGCAGTCGCAGTAGGCGGCGAAGATCGACCGGTCGAGCAGGCGCAATCCCTGATCGTTGAGTTCTTCGAAGTGGTCGCGGCGGAGCCGAAGCAGCCGGCGCAGGCGATTGAGGTATCCGTCCTTTAGCTGGTC
>JANPBN010000356.1:0-3780 GCA_031430415.1 Dehalococcoidia bacterium | reverse complement strand
GACCCTGACGCTACCGGCACAGGCCGCGATCCGCCTCCTCGCCACAACCGCCGACTGGGGCGCGCTCGCATCTGAACTCGGCGGCGAGCGTGTCGATGTCTACGTCGCGACGAGCGCATTGCAGGACGTGCATCGCGTTGACGCGAAACCGAGCCTGGTCGCGCGCGCGCGTACCGCGGATCTCGTCGTCGCAAACGGCGCCGAACTCGAAGTCGGCTGGCTGCCCGTGCTGCTGCAGGAGTCCGGCAACGCACGCATCCAGCGCGGCACGCCGGGTAACTTCGAGGCCACCGCATTCCTGCAGATGCTCGAAGTCCCGTCGCGTCTGGACCGTTCGCTCGGCGACATCCATCCACAGGGCAATCCGCACGTGCAGCTCGATCCGCGGAACATTGCCGTCGTCGCGAAAGCGCTGAGCGCGAAGCTTTCCGTTCTCGACCCGGCGGGGTCTGCCTACTACTCGGGACGCGCTGGCGATTTCGCCAAACGCTGGGAAGAGGCGATCGTCCGATGGGAGAGCCGCGCAGCGCCGCTCAAGGGCGTGCCGGTCGTGATCATGCATCGCGACCAGGTCTACCTTTGCCATTGGCTCGGATGGAAAGAGCTCGCCTCGATCGAGCCGAAACCCGGCGTGCCGCCGAGCGCCGGCTATCTCGGACAGCTCGTCACTCAGTTGTCGGCGTCGCCGCCGCGCCTGATCCTGTTGAACGTCTACAACGATCCCAAGGCCGCGAAGTGGCTGTCGGAACGGATACACGCGCCGGCAATCGTGCTTCCTTTCTCGGTCGGCGGGACGCCCGCCGCGAAAGATCTCTTCGGGCTGTTCGACGACACTCTTGATCGTCTGCTGGGTGGCGCGCCATGAATCTGTTCTCGACGGAAATGAGCATCCTGTGGCCGGCCCTGATCGCGGGTCTCCTGGTCGTGGTCTCGCACGTGCCGCTCGGGCAGCAGGTTTTCGCGCGCGGCATCGTGTTCATCGACCTCGCGATCGCGCAGGTCGCGGGACTCGGCGTGATCGCGGCGAGCAGCTTCGGCCTGCCGGTGGAGGGCTGGACCGCACAAGCGGCTGCGGGCGCTGCGGCGCTCGCAGGCGCGATTCTCCTGACCTGGACCGAACGCAAGCGGCCGGAGGCCCAGGAGGCGCTGATCGGAATCCTCTTCGTGCTCGCATCGGCCGCGCAGATCCTGTTGCTCGCGAACGATCCGCATGGCGGTGAGAACCTGAAGGATCTGCTGTCCGGTCAGATCCTCTGGGTTTCGCAGACGCAGCTCATCCGGACCGGGATCCTGACGGCGATCTTTGCGGTCGTCTGGTTCCTGTGGCGCGAGCGCATCGGCCGCATCGGGTTCTACCTGATGTTCGCCGTGATGGTGACCGCCTCGGTGCAACTGGTCGGCGTGTATCTCGTGTTCACCAGCCTGATCGTGCCGGCGGTTGCGACCTATCGGATGGCTGCGAACCGTCAACTGCTGACCGGCTACCTGCTCGGCATTGCGAGCTATATCGTCGGCCTTGCTTTGTCGGTCGTGACCGATCTGCCGTCGAGCTCCGTGATCGTCTGGGCGATGGCGCTTCTGGGACTCTTCGTCCATCTGGCGAGCGGCAACCGGCAAAGCAGCGTGCCAAAAGGCTAAAATGCCGCCCGCCGCCGGCGTAGCTCAGTTGGTAGAGCAGTGGTTTTGTAAACCTCAGGTCGGGGGTTCGACTCCCTCCGCCGGCACCAGTTGTCGCGCGCTGCGAACGGCCGGGACGCCCCGAGTTGGCTCAGCCGGAACTTTATTCGCCAACTCGGGGCGTCCCGGCCGTTCGCAGCGTGCGACCGCTGCCGCCGCTTCCGGCGTGCGTGAGGTGGCGGGGTCTCGCGAGCAAACACGTAAGTTCCGGCGGAGTTTGCGAGCGAGAACCCCGCCGGATCCCGCGCACGCCGGAAGCGGCGGCTCCTTCCTAGATGCCGCCGCCGTGCTCGAAACCGGATTGCAGCGGCTCGGCCTGCGACACGCGTGAGTTTGGCGGAACCGAGTGCGTGAGCCAGACGTTGCCGCCGATGATGCTGCCGCGCCCAACCGTGATGCGGCCGAGCACAGTCGCGCTCGCGTAGATCGTGACGTCGTCCTCGACGATCGGATGGCGCGGAAGTCCCTTGACCAGGCGGCCCGTGGACGTATCCACCGGGAAACTCTTGGCGCCGAGCGTCACACCCTGGTAGAGCGTGACGCGATCGCCGACCACCGCGGTCTCGCCGATCACGACGCCCGTGCCGTGGTCGATGAAGAATTCGCGGCCAATTTGTGCGCCGGCATTGATGTCGATACCCGTTCGCCGATGCGCGTCTTCAGCGAGCAGGCGCGGCAGCAGCGGCACGTCGAGTTGGTAGAAGATGTGCGCGATGCGGTGGCGCGTGATCGCGAACACGCCCGGATAGGCGTAGAGCGCCTCGATCGGGTGGCGGCAGGACGGGTCGCTGCGCCAGGCCGCGCGCGCATCGTCGAATACGCGGTCGCGAAGCATCGGCAGGCGCTCGAGCAGCTCGCCGACGACGCGGCGGGCCGCGTTTGTGGCCGCCCCGGCATCCATCGCGCCGTCCTCGCCGAGCCGCGCCGGCATTTCGAAGGCGAGCCGCAGCTGCGGCGTGAGCGCCGCCTCGATCTCAGCGAGCTCGCGGGCAATCCGGGCGGCGGGCGCCTCCGCAGGTTTCGTATCCGGGAGGGATTCCGCCATCAGTAACCGGTGCAGCCGATCGATTGCACCGAGGACAGTCGCGCGATCGGGCCAGTAGCCTTCCTGCAGCACCCGATAGTCGGCGTCACCCGAGGCCATCAGACTCTCGGCGAGTTTGGCGTGCATGCCTTCGGGTGCCGCGTCAGGCCGGGACGATGCGGGGTCCACTGGCAGGAGCCTCTTCATAGAGCCAGGTCGAAAGGTATCGTTCGCCGAAGCTCGGGATGATGATCACGATCAACTTGTCCTTGTTCTCCGCGCGCGCGGCAACCTGCAGTCCCGCGTACAGAGCTGCGCCCGAGCTGATGCCAACCAGGATGCCTTCCTCGCGCCCGAGCATGCGTGCGTATTCGCCGGCCTGTTCATTCGTGACCTGGATGATCTCGTCGATGATTTTCGTGTTTAGAATCTCCGGCACGAAACCTGCGCCGATGCCCTGGATCTTGTGCGGGCCTGGCTGGCCGCCGGAAAGAACCGGGCTCGCCGCCGGTTCGACCGCCACCGCGCGGAAATCAGGCTTACGCTTCTTGATGACTTCGGCAACACCTGTGATCGTGCCGCCGGTGCCGATGCCGCTCACGAGGATGTCGACCGCGCCGTCCGTGTCCTCCCAGATTTCTTCGGCCGTCGTGCGACGGTGGATCTCCGGATTCGCCGGATTCGTGAACTGGCCGACGAGCAGGAATCGCTCCGGGTCGCTCGCGACGATTTCGGCGGCGCGCGCCATCGCACCCTTCATGCCCTTCGCGCCTTCGGTCAGCACGAGTTCCGCGCCGAACGCCGTCAGCATGCGGCGGCGCTCCATGCTCATCGTCTCCGGCATCGTCAATACAAGACGGTAACCTTTCGCCGCGGCGACGAAGGCAAGGCCGATGCCGGTGTTGCCGCTCGTCGGCTCGACGAGGACCGTGTTCGGCTTGATGCGGCCCTGTTTCTCGAGCGCCTCGATCATGCTGACGCCGATGCGATCCTTGACGCTCGCGCAGGGATTGAAGAACTCGAGCTTCAGCACGATCTTGCCTGGCAAGTCGCGGCCGATCTTGTTGAGCCGCACGAGC
>JANPBN010000355.1:0-4650 GCA_031430415.1 Dehalococcoidia bacterium | reverse complement strand
TAGCCGCGAGCCTCTCGCGTACATCATCGGAGAGCGAGAGTTCTATGGGCTGGCGATGGTCTGCACGCCCGCGGTCCTCATCACGCGGCCCGAGACTGAGCTGCTCGTCGAGATCGCCCTGAACGCAATCGGGAACGGAGCCCGGCGGGTGCTAGACATCGGCACAGGCAGCGGCTGCGTCGCAGTTGCAATCGCCGTGAACTCCACGGAGGCCGCCGTCATCGCCGTTGATCTGTCCCTGGTGGCGCTCGAGGTCGCCGCCCAGAACGTGGCGCGGCACGGTGTCGGGAATCGCGTGGCGCTACGACGGGGGGACCTGCTCGCGGACCTATCGACCGCGGATCTGATCGTGGCGAATCTTCCTTACGTGGGCGAGGCGGAGTGGGCGACACTCCAGCCGGAGGTGCGAGATTTCGAACCGCGAGAGGCTCTGGTTGCCGGGCCGCTTGGAACCGAGGCGATAGAAGCACTGATTGTGGACGCGCCCTTCCATCTCGCATCTGGCGGCGTGTTGGCGGCGGAGATGGGTGCGTCCCAAGGAGCCGCGCTCTTGGCAGCCGCAAGGCGGTCCTTTACTACAGCGGACATTAGCGTGAGAAAAGATCTCGCCGGACACGACCGGGTGCTCGTCGTTCAGACGAACGGAAGCGTCCAGAGGGGGCCGGCATGACGGCGGGCGAGACTCCGGTTTGGGTGCCGTGCGGCGACCTTCGACTCGAAGGCCAGATCCGCGAGGGTGACGCCAATATCTCGCTGGTCATGCTCCATCCCCATCCCCAGATGGGCGGAGACATGCACAATCCCATCGTCACGACCATCTGCGGCGCGGCCGCGAGCCTCGGTGCGACGACCCTGCGGTTCAACTTCCGCGGGACGGGCGCCAGCGGAGGCGCTTACGACCGCGGTGAAGGCGAACAGGACGATGCCGCCGCGGCGTTGACGTACATGCGCGCGCGGCGTCCGGATGGCATCGCCATCCTAGGCGGCTACTCCTTTGGTGGAATGGTGGCGGCGCGAGTCGCGGCACGGACGGAAGTCGATGCGCTGTTGCTTGTGTCGCCGGTTCCGGCCCATCTCGTCGAGATTCCGGAGTCGCTGCCTACGTGCATCCTTGGCGGGAGCGATGATGCATACGTTGACGCCGCCGCGCTCAACGAAGCGGCGTCGGAAGGCCGGCGCATCGTGATCGCGCCGGGCGTCGATCATTTCTGGTGGGACGGCATGGATGTGCTGTTGCGCGAGAGCAAAGCATTCTTCTTGAGGTTGATGGACGAGACCTAACGCAGAGAAGGCTCGTCCCGCAGTTCCGGCGTCCGACCGTTACTCGGAGACCTCATCGAGCGCGCGCTTGGCGGCGCCTGCGAGCGCCACATCGTCCATCGGTGGGTGAATGAGGCCGCTTCGCACGTCGCGGAAGCAGCGTTCCAAAGGACTCTCTTCCGCCAGACCGGCACCGCCCGCTATCCGAAGCGCCAGGTCGGTCACACGCACAGCATTGTTCGTCGCGATGTACTTCACGAGCGGCACTTGCGCCGCAATCGCGCGTCGATCGCCAACGTCATCGGCCCAGTCGCGCGCCGTATCGAAGACCATGCGTCTGGCCACGAGTAGCAGCGCCTCGATTTCGCCGAGTTTCGCGCGAACCGCCGGCAATTCGCCGATCGTTGTGCCGAGGTTCGTGGGCTTGCGGGTCGCCGCGAACCGGACGACCCAGTCGCGTGCCGCGACGGCGATCCCAACGTACGTCGCCGCGAAGGGCAGGCCGTGCCATGGCGCAACATCGAGCGGAGCGCGATAGCCCTCGCCGGTTGCACTGACGCGGATGACGTCGTCGTCCGGAACGAAGGCGTCCTCGAGCACGATGTCGTGACTCTGCGACTCTCGCATCGCTAACGCGTGCCAGGTGGGATCGATGCGTACGCCGCCGCAATCCCGCGAGACGAGGAACTGCCCGAGGTGTTCCGCAACACCATCGGCGTGGACTGTTGCGCTGACAGCATAGTGCGTCAGTTCGCGGCTGCCGGTTGTCCACGACTTGCGGCCGCTTAGCAGCCAGCCGCCATCGGTGCGCGTGGCCACGGTTGCCGGCAGTCCGCCCCGCGCCGGGCTACCCATCTCCGCCTCTGCCTGGCAGTTGTTGATGAGGTAGCCGTGGCGCACAGCGTCGCGGAGGTACGACTCGAGGCGCGCCTCCGGCCATAGTCCGGAGACAAGCGATCCGCCGATGTATTGCAGGTGCATGTTCGCGGCGAGGCCCGCCGATCCCAGCGCCCGCGAGAGATACTCCAGCGCGATGCATGCGTCGAGCACGCTGCCGCCCTTCCCGCCAAGCGACACCGGGATCGTCGCGTTGAGCACACCGCTCTGGCGCATGTCTGCCACGCAGCCCGTCAGCAGGTCGTCGCCGGCTGCGTCGCCCGCGGCGAGGCGCCGTTCGATCCGTGCTGCGGCATCGCGCGCGTCAGCCACGATCCGCGGATTCGCTAGATGGTCGAAGGAATCCATGCCGTCAGGGTATCACCGGCCGTTTAGCGCTGGTTGAACGTCGGCTGGCGCTTCTCCATGAATGCGGTCACGGCTTCCTTGTGGTCGGGCTCGGTCTGGCGCTCGCGGATCGAGTAGCACTCGGTGGTGACGACCTTGCGGAGGTCCGACTCGACGGCGTTGGCGTGCAGCAGTCGCTTCGCTGCCCAGACGGCATCCCGTGGATTGCCGGCGATCTCCTCCGCAAGCTTCAGCGCTTCGGGCAGAAGTTGCTCCGGCGGTAGCAGTCGGTCGACGAGTCGGCGTTGTAGCGCCTCGTCGGCGTCGATGATCCGCCCCGTAAGCGTCAGAAACAACGCGTTCGGGAGCCCGGTGACCATCGGGAGATAGCGAGAACTGCCGCATTCGGGTGTCAGTCCGACGCGCACGAATCGCGCAGAGAAGCGGGCCTCTGTCGACGCGAGCCGGACGTCGCATGACATCGTCATCGTCAAGCCGACGCCGACCGACACGCCGTTGATGGCGGCAATCACGGGCTTACCGCGAGTGAGGGCGATCGGAACCTCAGGACTGCCCCCTTCGAGCAGCATCTTCGAAGGGCGGGGCGCGTTCGGGTTCTTGAGGCCGCGATCCCAACCCGAGATATCAGCGCCCGCGCAGAAGCCGCGCCCGGCGCCGGTCACGACGACGCAGCCGATCTCTCCATCCGCGGCGGCGGCGTTGATGGCGTCGATGAACTCGAGTTCCATTGTGCCCGTCCAGGCGTTGAGGCGCTCTGGGCGGTTGAGCGTGATCAGCGCGATGTTCCCGCGCTTGTCGTAGATGATGTGCTCGTACTCGGACATGGGATGCTCCTTCGTGAAACGCGAACGGCGGTGTGGCCAGTATGATGCGTTCAGCCGATACGGGATACTGGAGGAGGAACCTGTGCCATCCTCGATGCTTGATGTCGTACGAGATCTAACAGCCGCCTTCGCGAAACGCGACGCCGACGCTCCTGACGCATACCCAGTCGAAAGCGTTGGCGAACTGCATCGCGCGAGGGTCGTTGCTGCACCCCTGCCCCCTGAGTTGGGAGGCCTCGGCGCGACGTGCCGAGAAGCTACTCAGGCGGTAGAACTGGTGGCCCGCTCCTCACCCTCAACGGCACTCGTGCTGGCGATGCCGCTCGGATTGGCTGGCATATTCGCCGGCGGGCCAGACATCGCACCGAAGCAGTTCCGCGCGCGCTGGTGCGAGCAGGTGGAGACCGTGTCGGCGCACTACCGCGCGGAGAAGCTGTACGCGGCCTGCAACTCCGAGAAGGGGGCGGGTGGTTCGTTGCTCAGCATCAAGACGGTGGCGGCGCCCGGCGGTGATGGGCGCATGTACCTGACCGGCGAAAAAATCCTGGCCTCGTCCGGCCGGTACGCGGACTACTTCTTCTCGACGGGACGTGTCGACCCAGCGCAGGTTGAGGGCGCAGGTGCAGTCGAGGTGTTCTTCGTCGCATCAAACGCGCCGGGTACCGAGATTCTTTCCGATTGGGACGGATTCGGAATGCGCTCGACCGAGAGTCAGACGGTGCGCTATCTCGATGCTCCAGCCGAGGCGATGATGGGCTTCCCGGGGTTCCTCGAATCCGTGCGCCCGCTGCAGTACTGGTTCTGCCTGTTCGCCGCGATACCGCTGGGGTGCGCCGCAGCCATGCTGGAAGCGCTCGGGAACCCGTCGCCGCAATCGCCAGCGTGGCGGTTGCGACTGAGCGACGCGCAGATGCGTGTGGAGGCGCTGCGGGCGTATCTCCTTGATGCCGCCGATCAATGGCGGCCCGGCGCGCCGGCGGCCTACCAGGCGCTCGTGCTGAGGACGAAGACCTACGTCTCGCAGGAAGCGACGAAGCTGTGTGCGGAACTGTTTGCACTCTCGGGTGGGCGGCATTACACCCGCTCGGGCACACTCGCCCGCCTACTTGCGGACTCATTCGCTGGAACGGCGCTTCGGCCGCCGCTGGCGCTGGCGCTCGACCAACTCGTCGAGCAGTTCTCGCTCGAGCCCGAACCCGGCGTATAATCTCCCCGTGCCAGCTGACAACCCACGCCTCGTCCTCATCGACGGTCACAGCCTGATCTATCGCTCCTTTATGGTGTTTCAGGGGAGCAGTAACTCGAAGCCGATGGAGTTCAC
>JANPBN010000354.1:0-2072 GCA_031430415.1 Dehalococcoidia bacterium | reverse complement strand
GTAACACCAGGCTCCTTGGAACCCGCCGCAAGCGGTCCCCGAATCTCGCCCTAGGCTCACCACTTCACGAACACGGCACCCGGGCTCAATTGTTATCTACAGGCTCTGTCTTGTCTCTTCGTGCTTGACTTGCTGGCTCTCGCCTGTACGCCACCTACGGCCCGGATGAACTGGCCGTTCGGTTCCACCACCGCCTGGTGGCGATTCAGCCCTTCCCGAACGGCAACGGGCGCCATGGCCGTATCGCAGCCGATTACCTGATACGAGGGCTCGGCGGGGAACGGTTCAGTTGGGGAGCCGGCCGCGAACGCGAAAACCGGCGGACTCCGCGCCGCCTATCGCCGTGCGCTACAACGCGCCGACAACGGCGAAATCGATGAACAGCTCGCGTTCACGCGGAGCTGAGCCTCCCGGCACGGGCGTGCCGTTCGCCAGTCCGCCGCGCGGGCTGCCGAATCATTCGGAACTCGCACTCGAAGTCGCGATCAATCACACGTCGTGAACAGACGCCCGAACTGCAGGGCAACCCGCATCAAGTCGATGGCATTGATTGATCCGTCGCCGTTCTGATCCGATCTGGTGCTAGAAGGCGTCACCGTTCCGAATCCGCTGGCCGCGCGCTGCAGGTCAATCACGTTCACGCGGAGGTCGGTTTTGACGTCCGCTCTCATGACGGAACAGAATCGCACGCGTTCTTCGCCAATCGCGTTTTCGAGGGCGTCTTCATAGCCGTCGCCATCGATATCGGTCCGTGTCCCGGCGGCGAACACGTCGGTCGTCTCGGCGACCCTGTCTCCTCCGAGGGCTACAACGCCACCCACCAGAAACAAGCCTGAGCCCAGTGTGTACGCCAGCGCCCCCCGCTCCCGCTCAACCGATGTCTGCGAACCGGCATTCCAGGATGCGGCCACGGGATCAAAGACGCCGGTCTTCCTAAGGTTCCCGGCAAACACTACACGTCCGTCCGAAACGGTGACGCCGTCGGCCTCGCTCGGAACCTCGATCGGCTCGGCCACAAGCGCCCATTGCTCCGTCAGCGGATCGAACAATTGCACCGACGGCATCGAAAATTGGTCAGAACCTGCCGAGATGACGCGCCCGTCGTTCATTTCGGCCACGCCCGGGTAGTCCTGCGGAGCAGCCATGGGTCCAGTCACATGCCAAGTGTTCGTCTGCGGCTCGTAGATCTCTGAGGTGACTCGACCGCCATCGAAGTCGAATCCCCAACCGCCGGTCAACAGGATCCTGTCGTATGACAGCTCGATGAGTTTGGGCGCCAAGCGAAGAAATCTTGGATTGGGGGCGGCCACCCAGCTCCAAGTCATGGTTGCCGGATCGAGGATCTCGGCACCGATCTCACCACCTACCACCAGGATCTTCCCAGTCCACAGCCGAATGGCTGCTGGCGCGGTCCGGCCTATTCCCAGTCGCGGCCCGGCGGCCCAACTGTTCGTGTGCGGGTCGTATATCTCGGTCGTGTCCGTCGGGCTTCCCCCACCGAAGAAGTCGCCGCCCGCTACTAGCACCCGCCCATCCTGCATCAGAACCGCCGCGAACAGTGCCCTTGGAAGTGTCATGCGTGGACCTGGCGTCCACACGCGCGTTCTCGGATCGAAGAAGGCCACCGTGTCTGCGGAGATAACCATGACGCGACCGCCGGGCAGCAGTAACGTTTCAGGCTCAGAGATTGGACCGGGCGCAGGGTCCGTCGAAGTCCACCCCTCGTCGACCGTCAAAGACGCCATAGGGGACGCGGCGCTCGCGGTTGCCTGTCCTGAACCCCGCTCCCATGGAATGACACCGCCGGCTGCCGTGGTGGGCGCCCCGAGCACACTGAAGCTCAGAACGAGCGCCGACAGCATCGCAAACTGAAACCGGATGCGTATCACGACACCTCCTAGTGCGGGGGGCCGCATGATACCTCGTACGACGGAAGTCAGGTCAATCAACGGGAACCGTTGATTTGACGCGTACCTCAGCTCACCACTGGACGAACATCGGCATGACGACGTGGACGTAGTTATCGTTCTCCAGCGGGCGGATCACGCCCGGCTGCGATGGGCCTGTCGTCT
>JANPBN010000353.1:0-10799 GCA_031430415.1 Dehalococcoidia bacterium | reverse complement strand
GCTCGCGCTCGGCGAGCCGCTCATCGCGTACCTGCGCGGCAAGAAGCTCGGCAAAGCGATCAGCGAGGATGGCCCGCAGACGCACATGGTCAAAGCCGGCACTCCGACCATGGGCGGTCTCCTCTTCACAAGCGTCGCCGTCGCGATCGGCCTCATCGCTGGCGTACCGAAGGACAACGACGTGTTGCTGCCCGTCGCCGTCGCCGCCGTCATGTGCGCCATCGGCTGGTACGACGACCTGGGCACGCTCATTGGCCGCGCGTCGCGCGAAGCCCACAGCCGGACCGGCATGCTGCTCAAACTCGCGGGCTTCGCGGGCGTCAGCGTCGTGGCAGCGCTCCTGCTCTACGGCCCGATGGATGCGCCGCGCCTGCTCGTGCCGCACTACGGCGCCTACGATATCGGCCTGCTCTACATTCCCGTCGTCATCTTTGTCTTCATCGCCATGACGTCTGCTGTCGGCGTCACCGACGGCCTCGACAGCCTCGCGGGCAGCACGACGGCCGCCGCGTTCGCCGCGTTCGGCGTCATCGCGCTGATGCAGTCGCAGACCGGCGTCGCCACGTTCTGCTTCGGCATGGTCGGTGCGCTCATCGGCTTTCTCTGGTTCAACGCCTATCCGGCGCGCGTCTTCATGGGTGACTCCGGTTCGCTCCCGCTCGGCGCCTGCCTCGCGATCGTCGGGTTCCAAACCGGCTGGTGGCTCCTGCTGCCCGTCATCGGCATCGTCTTCGTCGCCGAGATCGCGGCCGATGTCATCCAGATCGGCTCGTATCGTCTGCGGAACGGCAAGCGCGTCTTCCGCATGGCGCCGCTCCACTGCCACTTCGAGAAGCTCGGCATGCCGGAGACGCAGATCACGGCCCGCTTCTTCCTCATGACCGTGGCCGGCGCTCTTGCCGGGATTGCCCTCGCCGCACTGGATTAGACGCCAGTTGGTATTGACAAGGAAATGATAAGGTGCTATGACTGGTAATCGAGACTTCCTGGTGGGGAAACGGGTGACCGTTGTCGGTCTCGGCATCGAAGGTGTGGACGTGGCGCGTTTCGCGGCAACGCACGGAGCAGCCACAATCACGGTGATCGATGCGAAGGAATCCGACGCCCTCGCCGGCCGCATGGACGAGCTTCGGGGGCTCCCTATCACTTACGCACTGGGCACGTACGCTTCTGGTAGCATCGCGAAGAGCGATCTCGTCTTCGTCTCCCAGAGCGTACCCCTCTCAGCCCAGCCCATCGCCGATGCCCGCGCTGCCGGACTTCCGCTGACATCGATGACCGCAGAGTTCCTGCGCCGGTGCCCCGGACCGACGATTGGCATCACCGGCAGCAGCGGCAAAACCACCACCACAAGCCTCGTCGCCCACATCTTCGCGACTGCGGCCCGGCCCTACCGCGTCGGCGGCAATATCGGCGTCGGCCTACTCGGTCTGCTCGACGGCATGGACGAGCGCACGTGGACGGTGCTCGAGATCAGCCACACGCAGCTTCAACTCGTCGAGGACAGCCCGCACATCGCTGCGATCCTCAACATCACGCCGAACCATCTCGACCAGTTCTCCTGGGACGACTACGTCGCTCTCAAGCAGCGCATCGTCCGCTTCCAAACGCCGGACGATTATGTCGTGCTGAACCTCAGCGACGATGTCTCGGCCGCAACCGCTACGCTCACCCCTGCCCGGGTCGCCCACTTCACGATGCAGGGCGACATCCCCGCCGACGGCGCATTCGTCCGCGACGGCGCGATCTTCGTCCGCCGTGACGCCATCGAAGCAATGGTTATGCCGGTCGAGGACATCCCGCTCCGTGGCGGACACAACGTCGAGAACGTACTCGCTGCGGCTGCGATCGCCATGCTCGCCGACATTCAGGCCGACACCATCGCGGCGGCCGTGCGCTCGTTCCAGCCGGTGCCCCACCGACTCGAGCTCGTGGCCGAGGTCGCGGGCGTCCGTTACGTCAATGACAGCATCGCCACGACGCCCGAGCGCACGCTCGCCGGACTCCGCTCATTCAGCGAACCCGTCGTGCTCCTACTCGGCGGTCGTGACAAGGATTTGCCCAAAGACGAACTGGCCGACGAGGCGCTCCACAGCTGCACCGGCATCGTCTTCTTCGGCCAGGACGGCGCTCTGCTCGAAGCTGCAGTGGAGGCGCAGGCGGCCGGCGTGCCGTTCGAGGAACGCCCCGTGCTGCAGCGCGTCGTCACGCTGCGCGAGGCGGTCGAAGCGGCGCGGGGCATGGCTGAGCCTGGCGACGTGGTTCTGCTCTCGCCGGCCTGCACGAGCTTCGACGCCTACGCCAACTTCGAGGCGCGGGGCGACGAGTTCCGCGCCCTCGTCCACGCCATCGCATCGGAGGCACGCTGATGGCCGTCACGGCGCACCCCTCCCGTCTCCGCATCGGCACGCCGGATTATCTGATCGCCGGGGTCGTGGGTGTGCTCGTCGTCGTCGGCGTCCTCGCGGTCTACAGCTCGAGCTTCGCGCTGGGGCTGCTCGAGTTCGGCGATGCCAACTACTTCGTCTACCGCCAGGTCTTCTTCGGCTTGCTCGGTGGCGTTGCGATGGTTGTCCTGATGAAGATGGACTACCGTCTTCTCCGCTCCATCAGCCCCTTGATCATGCTCGTCGCAATCTTCGCGCTGGTCGGCGTCCTGCTCCCCGGCATCGGCCTCGAACGCAACGGTGCATCACGATGGATTAGCCTTGGCGGCCCGATTCCGCCTTTGCAGCCCAGCGAGTTCGCGAAGCTCGCCCTGATCATCTACGTCTCCGCGTGGCTTGCCGGCCGCGGCGAGAACGTCAAGGAGTTCTGGACTGGCTTCTTCCCGTTCGTCCTGCTCGTCGGCCTCGTCGCCGGTCTCGTCATGCTGGAACCCGACCTCGGCACCACCATCGTCATCGTGCTGACAACCCTGACGCTCATGTTCGTCGCCGGTGCATCGCTCACGCACGTGCTGGCGTTCCTCAGCGCCGCCGGCGTCGTCGCATCGATGCTCATCGCCACGGGCGACTATCGTGCAGACCGCATCTTCGCCTTCATCAGCGCCGAGGATGATCCGAGCGGGCGCGGCTTCCACACGCTTCAGTTGCTCATCGCCCTCGGCAGCGGCGGCATAGACGGCCTCGGACTCGGCGCCAGCCGCCAGAAGTTCTTTTATGTGCCGGGCGCCCATACCGATGGCATCTTCGCCATCATCGGCGAGGAGCTCGGCTTCATCGGCGCCGCCGCCGTGCTGATCTTGTTCGCCGTCCTCATCGCGCGCGGCTTCCGCGTCATCCTGCGTGCTCGCGATGACTTCGGTGCGCTACTCGCCGTCGGCATCGTCTCGTGGATCGCCATTCAGGCAATCATCAACATCGGCGGCATCACGCGGTCAATGCCGCTGACCGGCATTCCTCTGCCCTTCGTCAGCTACGGCGGATCCGCGCTGCTCTCCATGCTCGCCGCCGTCGGCATCCTGCTCAGCGTTTCACGCTACGGCGTCGATGCGAAACCACTCGCCAAGAAGGCCGCACCGGCCGATGGCTCCGACAAGATCGTCCGCCCGAAACGACGAACCACGCGCGAGGTGCGCGCGACGCGCGCCGGCGGCTGGCCGGAGCGGAAAGGGGCGCGGTGAAGGTGATCCTTGCGGGCGGCGGCACCGGCGGACACGTCTACCCGAACATCTCGGTGGCTCGCGCGTTGGCGGCCGAGATGACGGCGCGCGGCGAACCGCTCGAACTGCTCTACATCGGCGTTCGCGGACGCGTCGATGAAATCATCGTCCCGCGGGAGGGCATACCATTCCGCGCCGTCTCGGCTGGACCGCTCCGCGTCTCGTCGCCGCTCGCGGCGATGCGCAACGTCGCCCGTCTCGCGCTCGGCGTCGTTCAGTCGCTCTGGATCGTGCGGCGCTTCAAGCCCGACGCTGTATTCGCCACCGGCGGCTATGCCAGCGTCCCCGTCGGCGTCGCGACACGCCTGCTCCGGCGCCCGCTCGTCGTGTATCTGCCCGATGTCACACCCGGCTGGGCCGTGCGCCTCCTGTCGAAGCTCGCGACCAGGATGGCAACTACGTCCGAGCGCGCCCTCGAGTATCTGCCGAAGAACCGAACCGTCGTCGCCGGATACCCGGTACGCGACGAGTTCTGGCAACTCGACCGCACGGCGGCCCGCGCGAAGCTCAGTCTCCCCACCGAAGGCGAAGTGCTGCTCGTCACGGCGGGCAGCCTCGGTGCGCAGAAGATCAACGATGCGATCTTCGCGGCGCTTCCGGCGCTTGTGGCGCGCTGCACCGTCCTGCACGTCACCGGCGATGCAGGCGAAGCGGAAGCGCACCGCGTGCGCGCGACGCTCCCTCCGGCACAGCGGGAGCGCTACATCGTCCACGGCTACCTGGACGACATGCCCGCCGCCATGCACGCGGCCGACCTCGTCGTCGCGCGATCCGGCGCATCGTCGCTCGGTGAGCTACCCGCTGCGGGCGCCCCGGCGATCCTCGTCCCGGGCGAGTACGAGGGTTGGTCGCAGGCGCCGAACGCCGAGTACATGCAATCACACGGCGCGGCCCTCATGCTGCGCAACGCCGAACTCGATCGCCTCGGAGCGACCGCCCTCGCACTACTCGCCGATACGGCGCGCCTCGATGCGATGCGGGACGCGGCGCGCGCGCTCGCGCGGCCCGGAGCGGCGCGCGATCTCGCCCGCACGCTGATCGAGGTGGCAGCATGACGTTGGCGCCGAACGTCCCCGAGCGGGTGCATCTGGTCGGCGCGGGTGGCGCACACATGTCCGCCATCGCGCAGATCCTGCACGCCTGGGGTCACACCGTCACCGGCTCCGACCAGCGCGCGTCTGCCATGACGCAGAAACTGCAGTCGCTCGGCATCACCGTGTATGAGGGTCACGCCGCCGCAAACATCGGCGATGCGCAGCTCGTCGTGTTCACCAGCGCGGCACACAGCGAGAATCCAGAGATCACGGAAGCGCAACGGCGCGGCATCCCTGCCATCAAGCGCGCGGAGATGGTTGCCCGCCTCATGGAAGGCCGCTACTCCATCGCCGTCGCCGGCACGCACGGCAAGACGACGACCAGCGGCCTCATCGCCCACATGCTCGTCGAGGCCAACCTCGATCCCACCTACCTCATCGGCGGCGAGGTGCGCAGCCTCGGCACGAACGCCGCGCCCGGCGCCGGCAAGTACATCGTCGTAGAGGCGGATGAGTACGACCGCGCCTTCCTGAGCTACACGCCGGATGTCGCCATCGTCACCAACACCGAACCCGATCACCTCGACATCTACGGCACCGCAGGCGAAATGTCGGCGGCGTTCGGCCAGTTCATGGCGCAGACGCGACCAGAAGGAAGCGTCATCACCTGCGCCGACAGCCCCATGCTGTGCGAGGCCATCGCTGCCGCACCGATCACCGCACGTGACCGCCAGACCTACAGCACCGAAGCGCCGGCGACGTGGCGCGCCGGCGAGAGCGCGCACCACGACCGCGGCCAGACGTTCGACGTCGAGCGCGAGGGTGCGCCGTTCGGCAGCTTCACCATCACCCTGCCGGGGCGGCACAACGTCGGCAACGCGCTCGCCGGTATCGCAGCCGGCAACACGATCGGCATCGGCGCGGACGTGATGCGCGCGGCGCTCGCTACGTACCGCGGCGCCCAGCGCCGCTTCGAGTACGTCGGCGATGCCGCTGGAGTCACCGTCATGGATGACTACGCCCACCACCCGACGGAAGTGCGCGTCATGGTGCGTTCCGCGCGCGAGCGTTTCGGCGCCCGTCGCCTCGTCGTCGTCTTCCAGCCTCACACATACACGCGCACGGCCTACCTGCTCGAAGCATGGAAGACCTGCTTCGAGGGCATCGATGCGCTCTACATCGCCGGCACATACGCCGCGCGTGAGACGCCCGACGCCGGCATGAGCGGCGAGGAGCTGGCTCGCGTCATCCCGGCGCCGCCCGCGACCTACGTCGCGACGCTTGACGAGGCGGCGGCGCGCATCGCGGCCGACCTGCGCGAGGGCGATGTCTTCTTCACGGTCGGCGCGGGCGACATCGACCGCGCGGGACCGATGGTATTGGAGCGGCTCCGCGGCCGCGCGGCATGACGACGGGGACGATAGAGCGTTCGCGCGTGGCGAACGCAAGCGAAGGGTGTGTCACGACGGACGAGCAGCTGATCTCACGGCTTCGCGACATTGCGACCGTCCGGCTCAATGAGCCGCTCGGCCGCCACACGACGTTCGGCGTTGGCGGACCCGCCGACGTCTACGTGACCGTGCGTTCGTCAGCCCAACTCGCCGCGACCTTCGCCGCCACGCACGGCGCCGGCGCACCCTGCTTCATCCTCGGCTCCGGCAGCAACATTCTCGTCGGCGATGCCGGCATTCGCGGCGTCGTCATCGACAACCAGGCGAAGGCGACCCGCATCGAACCGCTACATATCGCCCCGGACAGCCCGGTGCCCGCTCCACGACTGATCGCCGCGTCGCCTGACAGCGAAGCGGTGCTGGTCTGGGCGGAATCCGGCATGTCGTTCGCCGCCCTCGCGCGCAACCTCGCGCGGCAGGGCGTAGGCGGCATGGAATGGGCCTGCGGCATCCCCGGTTCGGTCGGCGGCGCTGCGGTCTACAACGCCGGCGCCTACGGCGGAAGCCTGTCCGACGTACTGCTGGCGGCCACCATCGCCGACGAACACGGAGCGACGCGCTACCTGCCGGCCCGCGAACTCGGACTGCGCTATCGCAGCAGCATCTTCCTGCGCCACGAGATCGCGCCTGCGGTGGTGCTGTCGCTCGAACTCGCCGGCGTCCGCGGCGATGCTGCCGCACTCACCGCGAAGGTCGCCGACATCGATACCACCCGCCTGAGCGCACAGCCGCGTGGACGCACCGGCGGCAGCACATTCAAGAACCCGGACGGCCATCAAGCCTGGGAGCTCATCGATGCTGTCGGCCTGCGGGGCCATCGCATCGGCGATGCGCAGGTCTCCGACAAGCACTGCAATTTCTTCATGAACGTCGGCGCCGCTCGCGCTGCCGATGTCTTCGCGCTCATGCAGGAGGCGCGCCGAAGGGTCAGCGAACGCTTCGGCGTAGAGCTCGAGAACGAAGTCGAACTCGTCGGGGAGGGATTCTGATGGCCGTCGCCCGAACGCGCCTCGGCATCGTCTTCGGCGGCCGCTCCGTCGAGCACGAGGTCTCCGTCGTCTCGGCGATGGAGGCGATCGAAGCCGCCGATCCGTCTCGGTTCGAGGTCGTCCCCTTCGGCGTCACGCGCGACGGCCGCTGGCTCACGCCGGACGAGACGCGCGCGCTGCTCGCCCGCGACGAAGCCGCCTTCGCGAAGCGCCTCGATGCCGACGTACCGCCGCTCGCCGAGCGCCCGAGCCTGATCGCCGAGTTGCACGGCGTCGATGTCGTGCTGCCACTGATCCACGGCGTCAACGGCGAGGACGGGACGCTGCAAGGCATGCTGGAGATGTTCGGCGTGCCGTACGCCGGCTGCGGCGTCGCGGCCAGTGCGATCGGCATGGACAAGACGCTCCAAAAGGAACTATTCGCTCGCGCCGGCCTCAGCGTGGCGCGCTATCTCGCCGTGTTCGCGCATGACTGGCACGGCAACGAGCGCGAACGCTCCCGCGATATCGAAGATGCGGTCAGCTATCCGGCCTTCGTGAAGCCCTCGAACGGCGGATCCAGCGTCGGTGTCTCCCGAGTGCGTTCGCGCGAGGACCTGGCGGATGCCATGCGTCTCGCGTTCGGCATCGACCGCAAGGTGCTGGTCGAGGAAGCCGTCGAGGGGCGCGAGGTCGAGGCTGGCGTCCTCGGCAACGACGACGTCGACGCATCCGCTGTCGGCGAGGTCGTCGCGAGCGGCGAGTTCTACGACTACCGCGCAAAGTACCTCGATGACAGCGCCCGCATCATCGTGCCCGCAGATCTACCGAACGAGACCGCTGCGCGCGTGCGCGAGGGCGCCATCCGCGCCTTCCGTGCGATCGATGGTCAGGGCTTCGCGCGCGTCGACTTCTTCCTGAAGCGCGACGGTTCGCTGCTCATCAACGAGATCAACACGCTGCCCGGCTTCCGTTCCGTGAGCATGTTCCCGCGCCTCTGGGCAGCCGTCGGCGTCACGTATCGCGACCTCATCAGCCGCGTCGTCGACCTGGCGCTCGGCCGCTTCCAGCAAAAGGAGGCGCTCGGTGCCTAGCCCGCGCACTCCCGGACACTGGCCCTATCGCGCGGCGAAGCCGTCGCGCTCGCGGCGCGTCGTCCGCGTCAAGGACGACGCTCCCCGCGGTGTCCACCGCCCGCAGGACGCGCCACCGCCCTGGCGACCGACGCCGCTCCAGTCGCGCGCTGCGCTCGGCGGGCTGCTCGTGGCGTCCCTCTTCGCAGCAGCGCTGTGGATGTACCACTCGCCCTATCTCACAGTCGATGACGTGACGATTCGCGGCGCTTCGGAGATTCCGGCTCACCAGATCGCCGCGGCCGCCGCGCTTGATGGCGACAGCGCCTTCGGCCTCGACATCGAAGGCGCCGAACGGCGCGTGGCCGCGCTCCCCAAGGTGCGGTCAGCGCGCATCGAACGCCACGGCTGGACCGGCGTCGAGATCTTCATCGAAGAGCGTACGCCCTGGGGCTCGTGGCAGATCAACGACGTCAACGTGCCCATCGACATCGACGGCTACGTGCTCGATGGCGGCCCCGCGCCGGATGGTTCGCCCGTGATCGTCGAGGTGCAGCCGGAGCGCGTCATCAACGCCGGTGATCGCCTCGATCCGGGCGCCGTGCAACTCGCGGCCCGGCTCATGAAGGAGTCGCAGACGGCGTTCGGCCGCCCCGTCCTGGCGCTTGTCTACCGGCAGTCGGCCGGACTGACGGCCGTGCTGGGTTCGCCGGACATCGATGGCAAGGCGCTGTGGGTCACATTCGGCGACTCCCGCGACTACGACTACAAGGTGGCATCGCTGTACGTCCTGCTGGAGCAGGCAAAGCAACAGGACCTGGCACTCAATGCGGTCGACCTTCGGTTCGGCGACCGGCTGAGTTTCAACTAGGGGAACCGGAGGGATCCATGAGCCGTGGAGGAACGTTCGCTTCGATAGACATCGGCACCACCAAGGTGTGTACCGTCGTCGGCGAAATGACGAGCGAGGACGACATGCGCATCCTCGGCGTCGGCATTGCGCCGGCCGAAGGGCTGTCGCGCGGCATGGTCGAGAACATCCGCGACGCGACCGAATCGATCAAGTCGTCCGTCGAGAAGGCGGAGCGGTCGAGCGGCACGCGCATTCTCTCGGCGCACGTCGGCATCGCGGGGCCGCACATCTCGTGCCTCAATAACCGCGGCATCGTCGCGATCCCCGACCGCACGCGGCCCATCATGCCCGACGACGTCACGCGCGTCCTGGATGGCGCCCGCCTCGTCAGCATCCCCACCAACCGCGAGGTGATCCACGTCATCCCCCGCTATTACGTGGTCGATGGCCAGGACAACGTCTCCGACCCCGTCGGCATGTACGGGTCGCGGCTCGATGTGGAGACGCACATCGTCACCGGCATCGACAGCGCCATCCAGAACCTGACGAAGTGCGTCGAATCCGTCGGCGTCCAGGTCGATGGTCTCATCCTCGAACCGCTCGCCGGCGCCGAGGCCGTGCTCGATGAAGAGGAGAAGCAGCAGGGCGTCGTGCTCGCTGACATCGGCGGCGGCACGACCGCGATCGCGCTGTTCATCGAAGGCAGCGTCTACCACACCGCCGTGCTGCCCGTCGGTGGCAATCACATCACGCGCGACATCGTCGTCGGCCTGCGGGCGCCGTACCAGGCCGCCGAGGACGCGAAGAAGAAGTGGGGTCACGCGATCCCCAGCATGGTCGATGCGGCGGAAGAGATCACCCTCGATGCCTTCGGCAGCGAGGGCGCGAAGACCGAACTCCGCCGACGCCTGTGCGAGATCGTCCAGGCGCGCGTCGAAGAGATACTCGAGATGGTCGTCGCCGAAGTGAAGCGCTCCGTCCACGACGACATCGTCTCGGCCGGCATCGTCCTCACGGGTGGCACGGCCAAGCTCAGTGGCATCGACCTGCTCGCGGAACAGGTGACAGGCTGGCCGGCGCGCTCCGGCATGCCGCGAAATCTTCAGGGATTGACGGACCTGCTCATCGACCCGTCCTACGCCACGAGCGTGGGGCTATTGCAGTGGGCCGTGAACGAGGCAGAGGCGAGCAGCTGGCACCGGACGCCGCGCGCATCGCTCAACCTCGGGAGCATGTGGCGACGCGTCGGCAACTGGGCGCGCGTACTGCTACCCGAGTAAACGCAGAAGGAGGCGGCGTTGCCCAAGTACCAGCAGACGGCGATGTTCGATGCGGAGATTCAGGAACTGATACAGGAAGAAGCACGTAGGGAGGCAAGCATGACCAGGGCGTATTCAGACGGACTGCCGCCAATCAAGGTTGTCGGAGTGGGCGGTGGAGGGTGCAACGCAGTCAATCGCATGATTGCCGAGCAGATCCCGGGCGTGCAATTCGTCGCGGTGAACACCGATGCACAGGCGCTCGGCCTGTCACCCGCCGAAGTCCGCATCCGCATCGGCGACAAGATCACTAAGGGCCTCGGCGTCGGTGGCGACCCGGCCCGCGGACTCCGCGCCGCCGAGGAGTCGCGCGAAGAACTCCTGGAGGCTCTTCGCGGCTGCGAGATGGTGTTCGTCACCGCAGGCATGGGCGGCGGCACCGGCACCGGTGCATCGCCCATCGTCGCCGAAGTCGCGAAGGAGGTCGGCGCCCTCAC
>JANPBN010000352.1:0-3370 GCA_031430415.1 Dehalococcoidia bacterium | reverse complement strand
CCGGGAACGATGCCGCACGCCGCGAGGATGGCCACTTCGAGCGGTCTCGCGTCGAGCGCGAGGATGGCGGTGAACGGGAGTGCGGTGCCGGTGATCATCGAGCCGAATACCGACACGGTCTGGCCGGCCCACAGGCGCAGGAAGTCTGGGTGGCGCCAGAGGCCGGTGAACTTCTCGCGCACGGACCGGAGCCTAGAAGTAGTTGACGGTGATGCCGCCATCGACCACGAACTCCGTGCCCGTCGTCCACGACGATTCGTCGGACGCCAGGTAGAGCGCGGCGTAGACGATGTCTTCGGGCAGGCCGAAGCGGCCGAGAGGGATGCGGTTCAGCCGCTTCATCTTCTCGGCCTCGCTCGGAAAGAGCTCGACGAGCATCGGCGTCAGGATCGGTCCGGGACAGATCGCGTTGGCGCGCACGTGCTGCGGGCCGAACTGCACGGCGAGCGACTTCGTCAGAGCGAGCACCGCGCCCTTGCTCGCGGTGTAGGCGTCCTGTGGCACGGTGCAGCCGACGAGCGCGACGAATGACGCAACGTTCACGACGGAGCCGCCACCGGCGCGGACAATCTCGGGGATGCCGAACTTACAGCAGAGCATCACGCCTTTGAGGTTGACGTCGAGCGTGCGCGTGTAGGTGGCTTCGTCCATGTCGACGACGCTGTTGTCCGCGTCCGGGAAGATGCCGGCGTTGTTGTAGAGGATGTTGAGTTGCCCGAAGCGCTCGACGCCCAGGCGCACCCACGACTCGACATCGGCCGCGTTCGAGACATCGCCCGTGAGCGGCAGAATCTGACCCCCGGCGGCGCGCACGAGTTCGGCCGTCGCCTCGACGCCGTCCAGCGAGATATCGCTGGCGATGATACTCGCGCCCTCCTGGGCGAACAGCGTGCAGGCGACGCGGCCCATGCCGCTGCCGGCGCCCGTGATCAGTGCGGTCTTTCCGCGAAGTCGCATATTCGTCTCCGATGCTTCGATGGGCGCGCCCTGCCGCTGGCCCGCATCGTAGCATCGCGAGGCGCAGACCGCCGCGCTGGCCGGGAGATTCGGGATGCTGAGGACTGGCCGAACCGGTGTATCAACGTTCATCTGCGTTAACTGCCTGTTAACGCGGACGCTTCGTCGTGGACGTACGATCGAAGCAGACAGGAGAGATGACATGGCGATGCCGAAGACAGTTATCCCTCAAATGACAAGCGTGGAGCGTTCCTCGCTTCGCGGAACACCCGCGAGCCCCGGCCAGTTCACAGGCCGCGCGCGAATTCTCTCGAATCCGGCGGATGCTGAGCGACTGCAGCGTGGTGATGTTGCGGTTTGTGCGTCCGCTACACCCGCGTGGATGCCGGCACTCGCGCACGCGAGCGCGATCGTCTCGGAGGCGGGTGGCGCACTATCGATTGCGGCCACTGCTGCGCGTGAATTGCGTATGCCAGCCGTATTCGCGGCACGCGGTGCGACCGCGCTGATACGCGATGGTCAGACGATCACCATCGATGGCGGCCTTGGGGTCGTCGTTCTCGAACGATAGCGGTGCGGTGACCGGGGTTACGGCGCGTCGACCGAAGGGGCTCCTTCGGGCGCGACCCCGATGCTAAGTACGTCGGACGTGCGCGACGGCGGCAGGGCAGCTTCGAGTTCGCGCGGGAAGAACGCGACGCCCTCGCTCGAACGCAGTTCGCCGACGCTTCCACGGTCACGGATGTAGACGCTCCATTCACCCCACGCAGCGCCGTCGATCAAGCTCGCGGCGATGTCCGAGGCGGAGTATCCGCTGTACCGTTTCTGGGGGAATGCCCACTTCTGTGTGAACGTCAGCGAGAGCAGCAGGCCCGTGCCTTCGATGTTGGCGCGATTGCGGCTGTCCGCCAGCACGATGGCGTTTGATGGCACTTCGGACGGGCGGCGCAGGTCTCGCAGCTCCAGACCGCGATATCCACGCAGATACCAAAGCCAGGACGAGGCGAAGTCGTGGGACGTGTCGAGCACGATCGGGATCTCGGTGCCATCGCTCGAGCGCAGGGCAGCGCGGGCGATGGCGTCACGCAGCTCACGGACGTCAGGCGCCGTCTGTGTGGGCATCAGGATCTCGACCGGCGTGTCACCGGCGTCACGCGTGGCAAGCGAGCGGTCGAGCTGCGGGAGGCCGGCGTGGCCCCAGCTTGCGAGCATGCCTGTCCGCATCGAAACCAGCGCTGTGACGACGAACGCCGCCGCCAGACCAGCCTGCATCAGCCGGGGGCCGAATGCGACCGATAGTCGTGGCCGCGTCATCGCCGGAGTCGGGATAGCGACGATAGCGTCGTTCAGGAGGCGCGCCGCAAGAAGCGTGAGCGGCAGAACGATGTGCACAGCGAGCCACGGGTCCCGGGCGGGCACGACCATGAAGGCGAAGAAGGCAGAGACGGACCAGAACGCCAAGAACTTCGTGACGTCGGGCATCCGCATCGCGAGGACCGCCGCGCCGGTTACCACGAGCGCGAGTATCGCGCGGTGTTCGCCGCCGTACGGCACTCCGGCGGGCATCAGTGACACGCCAATGATCGTGGCTACACCGGCCGTCATGGCGGTGCGGTTGCGGGCGCCACCGCGCGCGGCGACGTAGAGGACGCCGAGGGCCGCGACAAGCAGCGGCAGGAACTCGTACACGGGCAGCATCATCGCGTAGTAATACGTGGGGCCGGCGGTCACCTGGGCCTCGGGGCGAGACCAGTAGTCCATCGTGCCCCAGAACCCGGTCCAAACGCCGCCGCTATTCGTGAAGAATCCGGTGAAGAAGGCGATTGCTGTGCCATAGAAGACCGCCGAGCAGATCACCCACACGTTCCAGCGCCACATCGCGCCGGCAATTGCGGCAAGGGCGAAGATCGCGCCGAGTGTCCCGAGCATGATCGGTGTTTCACCGCCGGGCGTCACCGTTGTGCCGCCGATGACGTAGACGATCTGCTGCCCGGCAAAGCCGCGGTCCCCCACGAACGGCAGCGCCTGGATCATCGGCCCATAGAACGGCAGCGCAAGCAGGGTCAGCACGAGCATCACGTCAGCAGAGGCGGGGAGCGTCCGCAGGCCGATGCGCGCGCGCATGCCGCCGAGGAGAGGCCAGGCGATCGTGATCGGCCCGGCAAGCATGGCGACGAGCGTCCTCGCGACGGTTCCTGGAGCATGGACTTCGCCTGCGGCGGCGTCGACGATGCTTCGCGCAAGCTTGCGGTCGTACGTCTCGCGTCGCTGTTCGTTCGTCAGCACGCCGTACGCGTGGGCGATGGCCTCGCGTTCGCTGCGAATATCGGTGCCGTCAATGCGGTCGCGGTAGGCCCGTCGGATCAGCTTGGTCGGCGCGTCGTGCGGAACGCCGAGGATCGAGTAGTGCGTG
>JANPBN010000351.1:0-1905 GCA_031430415.1 Dehalococcoidia bacterium | reverse complement strand
TCGACACGAATCGCGTCACGCTCATCGACGCCTCGGGCGAGGCGGAGCAACTGCCGCTGCTCTCGAAGCGCGAGGTCGCCGACCGCATCCTCGACCGCGGCGTGCGAGTGCTCGCGGCGCGCTAACAGCCCCTCGTCAGCGCGAAGGATCGCTCCGCGCGTCGAACAACTCCAGCTTCTTGTACGGCGACTCGGCCAGCCCCGGCATCAGCAGCTCTTCCGCCAGGACGCCGGCATGGAGCAAGCCGGTCACGCGCCACGTGGCATCGATGAATTCCCACGAGATGCCGATCGAGATCCGTAGCGACCCGCTGCCCGAGTAGTCTGCCGGCCGTGGGATCAGCACCGTCATGACGGTGGCGTATGCCGCCAGTTCGACGTTGATCGCGCCGATGCGCGCCTCGCCGCCGCCAAAGGCATCACGCTCGGCGCGCAGCTGCTGGTCGATGCGGTCCTCGATGAGCGCCCGGGCGTCGGCGGCACGAAAGAGGCCGCCCTCCGATCGCCAGAAGCCGACGGGCAGTCCTTCATACGTCTGGCCGACACGGTCGCACAGCGGGTCATCGACCACCTCCACATCGTAGGCGGCGCACGTCTTCGTTTCGAGCTTGAAGCGCGATTCGATGAACCCGACATCATCGCGCGCGATCGCCGCGTCGAGCACGCGGGCGAAGGCACGGAATCCGCCGTCGCCGCCCGCCTCCGGCGCCGTGCTCGGCGGCACTGTGACGACCGGCGTCGATGCCGTCGTCGGCGATGCGGCGGGCGTCGCCGCGTCCTCGCCGCACGCCACTGCCAGCATCGAGACCGCCGCGAGAAACCCGAGGAGAACGTTTCGTCGATCCATACCGATGATCATACTTCCCGGGAGCGGGAGCCTGCCGGCCGGCGCCGAACCGGGCGCATGTCGCAAGCGCGCGGCGCAGGGCAAGTGGCCGCGAGCCAGGGCACCGGCCGGCGCCCCCATCCCCTTGTCACGCCAGGCGCTCGTCCGAACTACGGGTCCGGCCGGCGGCGTCTGTCGCAGACCGCATCATGCGGCCAGGAGCCCGCCCGTTGCCGGACGCTTCCCCTTCGTCCAGACGACGCGCACCCTACACAGGTTCCAGAACGGGACGATTCGCCGCGATCGTTCCCGCGCCGCAACCGTGGACTGCCGAAACCCCGTGCCGACGATCGTGCGGTAGGCTGTCACCGGATGCGATGAATATCAGCGGAGGCGCCCATGGGGCTCAAGGACCAGATTGCCAGCGACCTGAAGGACGCCATGCGTGCGGGCGAGGCGATTCGCCGCGATACCCTGAGGAGCCTGCTCACCGCCATCAACAACGCCGAGATCGCCGGCGTCGACATCGCCGATGCGACTGCGACGCGGCAGGGTCTGGACGAGGGCCAAACGCTCGCCGTCGTGCAGAAGCAGGCGAAGCAGCGCCGCGAAAGCATCGAGGAGTTCCGCAAGGCGAACCGCTCCGACCTCGTCGATCGGGAAGCCGCCGAACTCGTCGTACTCGATACGTACCTGCCGCAGCAGATGAGCCGCGACGAGATCGTCGCCGAAGTGCGCATCGTCCTCGCCGAGACGGGCGCCACAGGCCCCGGTGATAAGGCGAAGGTCATGCCGCCGACGATGGCGCGCCTCAAAGGTCGCGCCGATGGCCGGCTCATCAACGAGGTCGTCACCGAACTTCTCGCCGCAGTCTAATCGCGCTGGCGGCCACCGCTCACTCCTCTTCCGCCAGCCACTGCGCGTAGGCGCGGTCGAGCTTCGTACGATGCGCCTGGAGCTTCGTCGATGCCTTTGCACCAGCGCGGTGGTCGCCGCGCTCGAATGCTGCCGCCGCTTCGCGTTCGAGCGCCGTGCGCTCTGCCTCCATCGACTCGATGCGGGCCGCGAGTGCGCTCGTGG
>JANPBN010000350.1:0-3448 GCA_031430415.1 Dehalococcoidia bacterium | reverse complement strand
TCGCGCGAACATCCCAGTCATCATCAAGGGCGGTGCCGTGTACAAGGACGCGCGATGACGACCCACGAGCGCGAACTGATGTCGCCCGTTGCGTTGTGTGACGCGAGCGGACGCCTCCTTCCCGAGGCCGTGGGATGGTCGTGGAATCCGATGCACACCTGCAATCTGCCGGCATCGCTGCCGCGCAAGAAGCGCTGGAACTACTGGGCGGTCAATGACGATCGGTTCTTCTTCTCGGCGACGATTGCCGATATCGATCTGGCGGCGCTTGCCTTCGCGTACTACTACGAACGCGGCACCGACGGCTTCGCCGAGAAGACGACCATCGCGGCACCCGGCTCCGTGCCGCTTCCACCGACCGTCGCCGGCGACGTCGTCCTCGATACGCCATCGATGCGCGTCGCTCTGACGGATGAGGGCGCCGGAACGCGGATCCGCGTCGACAGCGACGACTTCCGCGGCGAACCCCTTCACGCCGACATCGTCGTCGCTCGCCCCGCCGGTCATGACACGCTGAACGTCGTCATCCCCTGGAGCGACGAGCAGTTCCAGTTCACGTCGAAGCAGAACACGCTACCGGCGCACGGCACCGTCACGATTGGCGAGCGCCGCTTCGAGTTCGGCGATGGCGCGTACGCCTGCCTCGACTTCGGCCGCGGCGTCTGGCCGGAGGAGACGCTGTGGAACTGGGGCGCGGCCTCGGGCCTGCAGCATGGGCGCCTCGTCGGCCTCAACCTCGGCGGACAGTGGACCGACGGCACAGGCATGACCGAGAACGGTATCTGCATCGACGGGCGGCTCACGAAGATCGGCGATGACGTGCGGTTCACCTACGATCGCGCACGCCTGATGGAGCCGTGGCGCATCGAGACCGGGGCAACGGACGCAATCGCGCTGACGTTCACGCCCGAGTACGAGCGCATCAGCAAGGCCGAGAACGGCGTCTATCTGTCCGAGGTGCACCAGATGTTCGGGCGCTACCACGGCACCGTTACGCCTGATGGCGAGGCGCCGATAGCAATCAGCAATCTCTGGGGCTGGATCGAAGATCACGTCGCACGGTGGTGACGACGTGCTGAAGACGCCGTTCCCGCCGCCCATCGAGCCGATGCTTGCGAAGCTGTCGCCGGAGATCCCGTCCGGCGACGAGTGGCTGTACGAGCCCAAGTGGGACGGCTTTCGAGCGATCGTATTCTTCGACGGCGATGAGATCTATCTGCAAAGCCGCGACCTGAAGCCGCTGGCACGATACTTCCCTGAGCTCGTCTCTGGCCTCGCGGCGGCCCTGCCGCGGCCGCTCGTGCTCGACGGCGAAATCGTCCTCATGACCGATCACGGCCTCGACTTCGATGCGCTGTCGCAGCGCATCCATCCGGCCGAGTCGCGCGTCAACAAACTGGCGCAGGAGACTCCGGCATCGTTCGTCGCATTCGACCTGCTCGCCGACGGATCCGCCGATCTCCGCGACGCGCCGTTCGCGGAACGCCGTCGCCGTCTCGAGGCCGCGCTCGGCGTCGCGCGGCCGCCCGTCCACCTCACACCCGCGACCGCGGATCGAACGCTCGCCGCCGGTTGGTTCGATCGATTCGAGGGCGCCGGTCTCGATGGCGTGGTCGCCAAGCGCCGCGACGATGTCTACCGCCCCGGCCAACGCGCGATGATGAAGATCAAACACTTGCGCACCGTCGACTGCGTCATCGGCGGCTTTCGTTGGAACAAGAACGAGGAGGACGTCTCCGTCGGATCGCTGCTCCTCGGACTCTACGACGAGGCAAGCATCCTGCACCACGTCGGCCATACATCGAGCTTCAAGGCGACGGAGAAGCGCGCGCTCGCCGCGACGCTCGCAGCCTATCGTACGGACGACGACACCGTCGGCTTCGGCCGCGGACGCACACCCGGCGCGCCGAGCCGCTGGACGGGCGCCAAGGATGGCGCATGGCAGCGCCTGCGCCCGGAACTCGTGTGCGAAGTGACGTTCGACTATCTCCAGGGTCCGCGCTTCCGTCACGCGGCGACGTTTCGCCGCTGGCGTCCGGACAAGCCGCCGGAGGCGTGTACGTTCGACCAGATTGCCGTCACCGTGCCGTTTGAACTTGAGCAGGTCTTCGCCGGCTGAGGCTGGCCGACCCTACACGGCGAGATGGACGATCGTCACGCCCTCGCCGCCCTCTTCGCGTTGCGCTTCCTCGTACGACGTCACCAGCGGGTGGTGCGCGAGGAGATCGCGGACGTGGCGACGCAGCGTCCCGGTGCCTTTGCCGTGGATGATCCGCGCGCGCGGCAGGCCGGCGCGGAACGCGCTATCGAGGTATTGCTCGATGCCGGGCATCGCTTCGTCCACCGTCTGCCCGCGCATGTCGAACTCAAAGCCGACGACGGGCGTTGAAATCACGTCCGTCCGCGCCGTCGACGCCACGGACGGCGCGTGGCTCGCCCGCTGCACGCGCTCGATCTGCGAGAGCTTCACGCGACTGCGAAGCGACCCGAGCGCGACCTCGAGTTCGCGCTTGCCGTCCGGCTCAGAGAGCGCCTCGGCCGGGCGCTCCATGCCGCGTAGCCATACGAGGTCGCCCTCGTGGATGTCTTCGGGACGCGGACCGGCAGGCGGCGCACCGGGCGCCGGGCGGCGCGTGCGCGGCGGCCGGATGCGCTCGGCGCGTTCGGCGCGCTCCGCGACCTTCGTCGCATCGACGGACGCCTGTGCCACGCGTTCGGCCGCAACGACCAGGCGCTGCGATTCGACCTCCATCTCGGCGTCCGCGAGGAGCGCGCGTGTGCGCTCGATGTCACGTTGCGTCTCCTCGCGCGCTGCTTCGAGGATCCGCCGGCGCTCGTCGTCGATGCCGTCCAGCTTCGCCGCGAGGTTCGCGCGAATCTCCTCTGCCTCGCGGCGCGCGACATCCTCCGCACGGCGCGACGAAGCCGCGTCCTCGCGCTCGCGGCGGATGTCCGTAAGCAGGTCATCGACCTGCTGCTGCTCCGGCGCGATGGCCGACCGTGCCTCCGCCAGCACGTCGCCCGGCATGCCGATACGCTCCGCGATCGCGAGTGCATTGCTGCGACCGGGCAGGCCGATCGTCAGGTGGTAGGTTGGCGACAGCGTCTCCGGGTTGAACTCGACCGACGCGTTCATGACACCGGACGTGCCGTGCGCGAACGCCTTCAGTTCGCCGTGATGCGTCGTCGCGATCGTGATCGCGCCGGACTCGAGCAGCCGCAACAGGATCGCCCGCGCGAGCGCCGACCCTTCCGCCGGGTCAGTGCCTGCCGCCAGTTCGTCGAGCAGCACCAGCGTCCGCGGGCCCGCCTGGCCGAGCACGCGGATGATGTTCGTCATATGGCTGCTGAACGTCGACAGCGACTGCTCGATACTCTGTTCATCGCCTATGTCGGCGTAGATGCCCGAAAACACCGGCATCCGCGATCCGCGGTCGGCTGGCACGGG
>JANPBN010000349.1:0-7121 GCA_031430415.1 Dehalococcoidia bacterium | reverse complement strand
CTTCTCACAACCGCCGCGGCGGCGGGCGACGCCTCATCGCTGCAAGGGGATGCGGGGCAAGTCGGCTTCGAGACAGCGGCGTACGCACGCGGCGCATATGCGCGTGGCGCTTACGCGCGCGGAGCGTATGCGCGCGGGGCCTACGCTCGTGGCGCCTATGCGCGAGGCGCCTTCGGTTTCGCGAACATCTCGCTTTCCGACCTTGGATTCACGAAGTACGATGGCTCCCAGATCGGCGGAACTGACATCTCGCTCGACGAGCTCGGACTTGGCGACCTCGCTTCGGCTGGTTTGGACCTTGCCGGTTTCTCCGCGAATCGCGGCCTCGATGATGACACGACGCTTGCGCGTGCTGACCGGAGCGGTACGCGCGTCTATGTTGCTGTGTCCGGACCGAACGGCGCCCGCAGCGCGAGTCCCTACCGGCTCCAGGTGGAAGTCTCGGTACCGCTGGATCTGGCCGAACTGCTCGGGCCGGAGGTCTGCACGGGCACACCACTCGTGACTACAGGCGCGACCAACGACACGATCAGCCTGTACGACAACCCGGGTACGGCGCGGACGCTTATCGTGACGCAGCGTGAGCGCATGCGGGCGACGTACGACATGGACGATAACGAGTGGACAACGTTCCTCAACAGCCTCATCGCATTGGCATCAGAGCCGACCGTGGCTGCCGACATCATCTCGATCCGTAGCACCGCGTACGATGCGTGGGACCTTCAGCCTTGTGACATCCCGGCGGCGAACGCCGTCGCCGGTATCGTGCGCGACGAAATACAGGCGCGAATGGGCGGCATCGAGTACGTGGTGGTGGCCGGCAGCGACAACATCGTGCCGCACAAGCGCGTGCCCGACGAGACGATTGTCAGCAACGAACGCGACTACGTGCTCGACTCGTTCATCAAGCCGGGTCGCCCGCTCTTCGCGAGCATCGTCCAGGGATTCAACCTGACGGACGACTACTACGTCGATGCAGTGCCGACCGACTGGCAGGGTCGCCAACTCTATCTGCCCGACGTACCGATGGGCCGCCTCGTCGAGACGCCTCTCGAGATCAGCGCTGTCGCGGCGGCCTACGTCACGAGCGAGGGCCTCCTCGATCCGCAGACGGCATCGTCGTTCGGCTACGACTTCTTCGCGGACGGCGCTGAGGCGATGGCGAACCACCTGGACGACAAGTTCGCAACCACACGATTGATCAACGACGTGTGGACCGCAGACGACCTGCGCTGCCAGTTCCTTGGCGTGCAGGTGAGCGGCCTCACGGGTTGTGGGACGTCCGATGTCACCGCGCTCAACGCGCACTTCACCCACTATGGCGCGTTCTCGGCCAATGGCTTCAATACGGACGACCTCAGTGACTTCCTGGGCGCCAGCGAGGCGTTGTCGTTGCCCGGATCATCGCTCGCTGGGGCGATCATCTTTACGATGGGCTGCCACGCTGGCTTGAATGTCCCTGACGGCGACGCTGAAGCACCCGACCCTGGCCTGGGCATTGATCCAGCAGCAGACTACCCTCAAGCACTCGCTGTCCAGCGCGCAATCCTCATCGCAAGCACCGGCTTCGGCCTCGGCGACGACGAAGGTCTCGGTGGTACCGAGAAGCTGCTCGAAATCTTCTCGCGCGAACTTGTGAGCGGCAATGCGACAGCCGGCGGCGCCCTCATCGAAGCGAAGAAGGACTACATCCTGTCGCAAGCGGCAACAACCGTCTACGACGAGAAATCTACGATCCAGACCGTGCTGTACGGCCTGCCGATGTACCGCGTGCAAACGGCCGCCGCTCCCAACCTGCGCGCGGCGAACATCGTCGCACCTGCAGGCGATGTCACGATCGACATCACCGATGGCCTGACCACGACCACCACCTCGGTTCCGCGCGATGAAGTGACCGTCGATGATGGAACGTACTTCACCGCAGGTGGCGACTACCAGGCGACGGCAGGTCGCGCCGTGCAGCCTCGCGTCGCACTTGATGTGGATGCGACGGGTGCCGTAGCCAAGGATGTCCTGATATTCGGCGCGACGTACTCCGACATCGAAGGCTTCAATCCGTTGATCGCCCGCCCCACCAACGAGTGGGAGGACGGTGCGACGGAGCCGCAGCCGTGCATTGAATCGTTCTGGCCAGCGATGATCGTCCGGTTGAACTCGCTCAACATCGGCGGCGCACTGGCGCAGAAGCTTGTCGTCACGCCCGGCCAATTCCGCTGCACCAGCGGCGATGCGCCGATCGTCACCGGTACCGAACGGCGCTACGACAACATCGCAGCCGAATTGTTGCGCTGTCCCCCCGGCGAGCGCGTCGCACCGCACATCCGCACCGTCGACCTGCGCCGCTCTGGCACCGACGTGTTCGCCACGGTTGACGTGAGCGATGACAGCGGCATCGACCGCATCGCGGTGCTTCGCATCTTCGGCGGCGTCGTGTCTTCCGTCATGCTGGATCTCGATCTGCCACTGTCCGGCCAGTTCACGGTCACCATCCCGAACGCATCGTTCGGCGAGGCGTACGTCATCCAGGTGCAGGATGGTGCGTGTAATGTGGCGGTCGCGACGGGCAAGGGTGCCACGCTTAACGCCGTTGGCGTCGATGCCGGCCCCGATCAGGTCATCCCGGAAGCCGCGCCGAACGTGTTCACCGCGCGCATCGAGGCCTATGCGGGACTTGTCGCGCCGGTGTCGTACGTCTGGGACTTCGGTGACGGTTCGTTTGCATCCGCGCCACTCGGGCCGGCGGACGTCATCCTGCAAGGTGACGGGTCGGCGACGTTTACGGTCCAGCACCAGTACGATGCCTCGCTTGTCATTCCAGTACTGGCGGCGATTAAGGTCACTGATTCCGCCGGCGGTGTCGGGACGGACGCCCTGGTGGCTGCGATCGAAGCGCCCGACGGCGACCTCGACGACGACCTGATCCTGGATGTCGACGACAACTGCATCGTCGTTCCGAACCCCACGCAGGGCAACACCAACGGCGAGATCCTTCTGCTTCCGAAGCCGGTGCCGGTCTACAACGATCACACGAACCCTGCGGCTGACACCGAGGGCGATGCGTGCGACGGCGACGCAGACGGCGATGGCCTCACGGTCCCGCAGGAACTGGCCCGCTTCCTCTCCCCGTTTGTCTGGGACACTGACGGCGATCGCACGGCAGACGGAGTCGAAGTGGCCTGTGGATCGGATCCGCTGGTCGCAACTTCAACCCTGACCGGCACGGACACGGATCGCGACCGCCTGCCGGATGCCTGCGAACCGATATACGGGACGGATCCGGCCGACTTCGACTCTGACGGCGACGGGATCCACGACGGCGTCGAAGTGCGTTACTGGCTGACGAATCCGCTCGCTGTCGATACCGATGGCGACGGGTGCAACGATGCCGTTGAGGTCGCCACGGTGAATGCTGACCGGACAGTAAATGCCATCGACTTGAGCCAGATCGCGGCACGGTTCGGTGGACTCGCGCCTGAATTCCGGTCATTCGACTCGAACGGCGACGGGACGATCAATGCCATCGACCTGAGCTTTACGGCGCAACACTTCGTCTCGTGCCCCGCGGGGTAGCGCCGGGGACTCGCTGACGCTGGTATACACTACAGAGACGAAACACACGCACCCCGGCGACTCCGCCGGGGTGTGGTGCATGCCAGCGAAACGCCGGGCGCGCCGCAGACGGTCGAAGGGCGCCGCATGCAAACCACGACAGGCAACGACCGCACGCGCGAGGTGTTGGAGGCGTACCTTCCCCGTACGCTCATCGAACACTGGAGCGCCGCCCCGTCCGGCGCCGACGTCTGGCAGGAACGCCTCAGTGGCACGCTGATGCTGTGCGACATGTCGGGATTCACCGCCATGTCGGAACGGCTTGCGCGTCTTGGAAACGAAGGCGCCGAACTCATGGCCGGCGTCCTCAACGGGTTCTTCGACCGGATGATCCGGATCGCAGATGGCTGGGGCGGCGTCCAGATGAAGTTCGGCGGCGACGCGATGTTGCTGTTCTTTGGCGGCGACGAGCATGCTCCCCGAGCCGCCGCCTGTGCCCTTGACATGCAACGCGTCATGCCCGAGTTTGCGGACGTTCCTGCGGGAGGTGAGACGCACCGTCTCCGCATGCGCGTCGGTATTCACAGCGGCTCGTTCTTCTCGGCCTCTGTTGGGATGCCGGAAGGCGTCCTCCACTACCTGCTCATGGGGCCGGACGTGAGCCGCACTGCAGCGACCGAGGGCGCGGCAGAACCTGAGCAGGTCGTGGCCAGCGCCGAGGCGGCCGCCCTTCTGCCGCGGGCGTACACCTTCCCGGCCCGCGACGGCTGCGTGCAGGTGACGTCGCTTGACCAGCCACCGCGCCCTGCAGACAAACCGGATGTTTCTCGTGCGCCTTCGAATGTGCTGGTCAGGTATGTGCTGCCGCCACTCGCCACGCCGCTCGCCGAGGGACGCGTCCCGGAGTTTCTCGCCGAACACCGACGGGTCACGGCCGTCTTCATCAACGTGATTGGCATGGCGGATCTCCTTGCTCGCGACGGCGACGCCGAGGCGCTCAACAACATCGATGCGTATCTGAAACTCGTCCTTGCCAATCTCGAGAAGCATGGCGGCTTTCTGGGTGGCAGCGACGCCGCAGAGACGGGCGACAAGCTGATCGTCTTGTTCGGCGCGCCAACCGCTTCCGAACGCGATGAAGTCAGTGCCATGCGTTTTGCGCTCGATCTCAACGCGAATCTGAGCGCGGCCCGCCTTCCATTCAAGCACCGGATCGGCATTAGCACCGGGTTTGTGTTTGCCGGGGAGGTCGGTTCCGGCATTCGGCGCGAGTACACCGTGATCGGCGATAGCGTGAACCTCGCAGCGCGCCTGATGACCGCCGCAAAGCCCGGCCAGGTGTTCGTGTCGACGCCCACCGTCGAACGCTCTCGCGATGAGTTTGAGCTGCACAAGCTCCGCCCGCTCTCGCTCAAGGGCAAGTCTCTGAAGATCCAGGCATACCGGCTCGACGCCGCGCGGGCGGTGCGCCAGGCAAAGGAGCGAGCGGCATCGAATCTGATGGGACGTGCCGCTGAAACGGCCAGCCTCGTCGGTCTTGCACGCGAAGCTCGTGACGGAATGCGGCTGGCGTTCGTTTCGGGCGCGCCGGGCATCGGAAAATCGGCGCTGCTCGAAGACCTCACGACGCGGCTCGACGCCGACGGCTGGCGCGTACTTGCGGGCTACTGCGCGGCGCACTACTCGCGCACCGTGTTCGCCGCATGGGTTGAGCCGCTGCGGGAGTTGCTTGGTATCGCTCACATGGCCGGCGAAGAAGCCTGGCTTTGCCTTCGGAACGAGGTCGCGCGCCTCCGGCCCGACCTCGTCATGCTTGCACCTCTGTTGGCGGAGATGCTCGCACTGCCATCGGATGACGAACCGATGCTGAGGTTCCTCGACGCACGCGCCCGCCGCGATCGCCTGACTGCGCTCGTGACGGGCGTGCTCGAAGCGTCGGCTCGTGAGCGCCCGGTCGCCTTGTATTTCGATGACGTCCACCAGTCCGACGGACCATCGATGGCGCTGCTGGCGCAGGTGTTGCCCCAGCTGTCGGGAGAAGCCGTGTTTGTCTTGTTGTCTTCTCGGAACGAAACACTGCCAGGAGAGTTCGACGGCGTGGCGCCTTCGCTCGTGATGCCGCTCGGGGAGCTTGCGCTCGATGACGCGCGCCGGCTGTTGACGTCCGTCACCGACCTCGGTGATGCCGAACTGGATGCGATCGTCGCTCGCGCGCAGGGCAATCCGCTGTTCCTTCATGAAATGGCACTCCGCGGCGGCACGACATCAGGTGAGAGCATGCCCCAGAACATCAACGAAGTGATTGTGTCTCGCCTCGACCACCTCCCGGACGGCGAAAAAGCCGTCATCCGAACCGCATCAGTGGTCGGCAGTTCGTTCGATCGCAGACATGTCGCCGCGTTGTTGGAAGGACGGTTCGACTTCGATGCGGTGGACGCCGCGCTGGCACAACTGGCGGTGCGCGGCTTTACACGCGAGACGGACGAAGAGAACGCGACGCATGCCTTTTGTCACGGACTCGCGCAGGAGGTCATCTACGAGACGCTTCCGTACGCGCAGCGACGCGTTTTGCATCACACGGTGGGCGGCATCATCGAGACTGAGCATGCCGATCAACTGCCAGCATTCTGCGGCGTCCTCCTGCACCACTTTGAGCGCGCTCAGCACGGGCCGCAAACCGTGACCTACGCCGCGATGTCCGGCGACCGTGCGGCGACCGTGTTCGCCACGGCTCAGGCTGTCGATTACTTCGGCCGCGCTCTGGCCGTACTCGAGAACATGTCTGACGATCGCGCGCCCGAGCGCAGCTTGTTGCTCGAGCGTATCGGCGACTCTCTTGAGACGGAAGGTCGTCATCGTGCTGCGACGGAGGCGTTTGAGGAGGCCCTCGTCCAGTGGCGCGCGCGCACAAGGACGCGGGCGATGCGACTCCTTGCCCCAGAGACGGCAGACGCCGTCCGCGAGGCCGAACTCTGTCGCCGTGTCGCGATATCGCACGAACGGCGTTCGAACTTCGATGAAGCATTGCGTTGGCTCGATGACGCACTGGGTGTGCTTCCAGTCCGGTCGGGCCGCGTGGGAGCCGATGTCGCAGCGTCGAAGTGCCTGACGCTGTTCCGCCGGGGCGAGTACCCCAACGCCATCACCTGGGGCCGGCGCGCGCTTAATCGCGCCAGGCGCACGAAAGACAGGCGGGCCGTCGCATTTGCGCAGAACATGCTCGGTAACGCCTACGTCGCCCAGGGAGCGCTGCGTAAGGCCATCAGGTACTTCCGGCCTGCAGTGGATCTCTATGACGAGATCGTCGACGTGCCGCGACAGGCGGCGGCGCACAATAATCTCGGCATCTCCTATCAGGACTTGGGCATGCTCGATCTTGCGCTGCAGGAATACACGCGCGCTCTTGAGGCGGACGAGCGCGTTGGCGACCGGGTGGATGCACTGATCATCCACAACAACATTGGCGAGGTGCTGCTCTTCCAGGGGCGGCTCGACGACGCGGCAGGGCACTTTCGCGAGGTGATTGAAGGCAACGACGGGGACGCGGACCTTACGGCGGTCGCCGGCCTGAG
>JANPBN010000348.1:0-4652 GCA_031430415.1 Dehalococcoidia bacterium | reverse complement strand
CGACGGCGAGTGCTGCGGTCGTGATGACGGCGACGAGGACGAGCTGAAACGTCGTCACGTCGCCGCCCGGGGCGGCGCCATCGTTCAGCACGCCGGCCAGGATTCCGGCGCCGACGATGCTGCCGGCGTAGCGCATCATCGAACTGGTACCCGCAGCCGATCCGGCAAAGCGTCGCGGCGCGGACTCGACGGCGGCGGTGTTCGCCGCACCGACGCCTACGCCGAGTCCGAGGCCGAGTACGGCCAAAGAGCCGGCCAGATAGGCAGGCGAGACGGTGCTGCTCAGCCCGGCCAGCAGCGCTACGGCGCCGATGAGCATCAGCACAGCACCGATTTGGGCGGACAGACGGCGGCCCCATGCGTCCGAAAGCCGCCCGCCAAATGGCGCGGTGATCGCGACGAGCACCGACATCGCGCCGAGTAGGAGGCCGGAAAGCTCCGTGCTCTTGCCCTGCACTTCCCGGATGAAGAACGGAACCATGAGGAGCGTCGTGTACATGGTCAGGTTCGTGAGGAGCGTGTACGCCGTCGCCGCGGCGAATGATCGCACGCGGAACAGGCGCCACTCCGCCGCGGGCGACGCGGTAACGCGCTGACGCCAGACGAATGCCGCGGCGATGGCGGCCGCGCCGGCCCATCGGAGCGCGGTCTCTGCGCCGGTGGCGTCATCGCGAATGGCGGCGAGTTGGAGTGTGAGCGCGACAAGCATGGCGACGAAGAGACCCGTGCCGATCAGATCGTGCGGCGTGCGCGGCAGACGCTCGGGCTCGCGCACATCGAGTCGTTGCAGCAAGACGAGCGCGGCGAGGATGAACGGCACGCTGATCGGAAAGAGCCAGCGCCACGACCCGACGGCAAGTACGGCCGCGCCGATAAGCGGTCCGGCGGCGGCAGCCCCCGATAGCACGGAGCCGTTGATGCCGTTCAGCCGCCCGAGTTGTCCGGGGGGCGCGTACGCGCGGAGCATCGCCATGCCGTTCGGGATCAGGATTGCGCCGGCGGCAGCCTGTGCGATACGGAGCGCAACCAGCACCTCGAAGTTCGGCGCGAACGATGTCGCGACGGCGAGCACGAGAAACACCAGCAACCCGGCGCGATACACGCGCGCGCGCCCGATCTGATCGCCGAGACGGCCGCCGATCGGCTGGGCGACGGCCATCGCAATGAGGTAGCCGGAGATGAGCCAGGCGACTGCGCCGTGACTGAGCGAGAACTCATCGCGGATGTCCGGCAACGCGACGGCCACCATTGTCGAGTTGAGGGGCGCCAGGATCGCGCCGAGGGACGAGAGCGCGAGCAGATGCGCAACGCTGACGTGCGAGTTCTCGTTGTCGGCGCCACCGCCGGTGTGGTCTGGGTCGGTGGTATTAGCCAAGTGTGGTGATCGGGCGACACTGAAGCAGGTACAACGTGTCCTGCGCGATCGCGCACTCGACATCGACCGGGACACCGACGGCGTCTTCGAGCGCCAGCGCCAGACGGGCGACTTCGATGATCTGCGCGTCGTTGAGGCTGGATACGGACTGCAAGTGGTCAGGCACGTCGGCCTCGGCGGTGCCCGCGTCGGTCATCACCGTCATCCGATCCTTCCGTGCGATATCGCGCCAGTCGACGCCCATATCGCGTTTGCGCACGACGTAGGTGTCCGGCGTCGCGATGCCACCAACGATGCTTTCGCCGAGGCCCCAGTTCGAGTTGATCATCACCTCGTCGCGGCTGCCCGAGATCGGGTTGGCGCTGAACACGACGGCAGCGACATCGGCCTCGACAAGTTGTTGGACGAGCACGGCCATGCGCACATCGTCGACGGAGATGCCTCGCTGGCGTCGATACGCCAGCGCTTCGGCGGAGGAGGCGGACAGGATGCAGCGGCTTACGGCATCGAGCACGGCACTTTCGCCGCGGATGTTCAGATACGTGTCGTGCTGGCCGGCGAATGACGCGTCGGTCCCGTCTTCGTCAAGCGCGGACGACCGCACGGCAACCGCGGGAAGGGCACCGCCACAGCGCGCAGCGAGTGCGCGATACGCCTGCACGATTGCCTCGCCGAGAGCCTCCGCGAGCGTGTGTTCCGCGGCGGGCATCGCAGCGATGGCGAAGCCGTGTGGCACCTGGTGGCGCGAAGCGAGGCGGCTCAGGCTTGCGGCTTTGCCGCCGACAACAGCGTCGTGGTGGCAGTCGTCTTCACCGAGCCAGCGAATCGTGCTCATGCCGTGAAACTCCTCGGGCCGATCTACCCACGCCTGCGATCGCTCAAGATTTCGACGATGCCGGTGGAGCCGTCGACGCGGACGCGCATTCCGTCCTTGATCGTCACGGTGCCATTCCGGGTCCCGGCAACGCAGGGAATGCCGTACTCACGAGCAACGATGGCGCAGTGAGAGAGCGGTCCGCCGCTGTCGGCAACGACGGCGGCAGCAACGCCGAAGAGCGGCGTCCACGCGGGCATCGTCATCCTGCAGACGAGGACGTCGCCGGGCTTGATCTTGTCAGCCTGGTCGAGCGTGAGGACGACCTTCGCCTCGCCCGTGACGACGCCACTTGAGCATGGGTAGCCGGTGACGACGTGTGCATCGGCGGAGGGCACAAGTCCGAGTCCGAAAAACTTTTCCAGGAGCGGGTTCGGCGGTGCATCTTCGGGAGGCGGCGCACCGATGAACGGGGGAGCCGAAAGGGATGCCTGCTTACCGTGTTCACGACGCCGGTTCCGCACCGCCGTCGCAAGGTCGCCGCCCGTCCTTCCATCGGCGATGGCACGAATCTCATCGTACTCAAGGTAGAACACATCCTCTGCATCGCCGAGGATGCCGGCGGCGGCGAGCTTCCGCCCCAGACGCAAGACGCCGTAGCGGAAGACGGCGGTGAATTTCTGGTCGATGGTAAAGTTGTGGTCTTCGGCGATGGGTATGTACTGCTGGGCCAACGGCAGCAGCATGCGGAAGGCCGGCCGAACGTCCTCCGGGAGGCGCGCTTCGATCTCCGACGCGAGGCCATCGCGGGCGGCGGCCTGCCGGGCATGACTTGCGAACGGGTCGCTGGCGTCGTCCATGTCAACGAACCGCTTGAGTTGCGTGAGCGGCGTTGATGGATCCTCGTGCCAGGAGGCGTGCCCGATCTCGAAGAAGCTGTCGGATCGCCAACCGTAGACGTCCAGGAACTCTGTCAAACGCTGGTGCAACTCGGCGGCATGCGTCGTCTCGCCCAGTTCGACGATGCCACCTCGCACGCGCGCGGCGAGGACGGCATGCTTGAGTGCGTCATCGGACCGAATCCACCGGCTCATAGCCCAGAGTGCGCGACCCATCTCGACGGATTTGTTGTCAAAGCCCTGCAACAGGAGGCGCGACTGCACGACGCCCTCCTGTCCGAGAACGCTGCCAATCAACTCCTCGAGACCGAACACCGCGTTCATGGGCGGGATGTTCACCCGCATGTGGATGTCCCAGACATCAACAAGATCGGTGCGCATCTCGTCGATGAAGCGCGCGATCTGGCCGGCGGTGCTGCCTTCGTAGTCGAAGGCGAGGATACGCGCGCAGCGTTCCAGCACCTGCGGCTCGAAGGTCTCGCGCCAGTCCTGAAGCACGGTCGGGCCGATCTCCATCGTGATGCGCTGGCCCTCGGCGAAGCGTGCTTCGAGCGCCTCGGGCGTGTCGATGACGGGAGTCGGCGCGAGAAAGACATAGCCGTTCTGAACGGTGGACCGAAGACCATCGACAGGGAGCGACAGCCGAGCAAAGGCGCGGCTGGCGCCTTCGGAGAACGCGGGCTGAAAGAGCGTCGCGTTGAGGGGCGTCAGGGGCAGCGGATTGTGCATGACGTCCTGGAACCAGCCGTGGAGTTCATCCTCGGGCCGCTCCCAGTGGATGGGAAAGGCCTGGACGCCTGGGGACACTGCGTCGCTCACGACTCGTACTCCTCGCGCTGGACACCACGACAGCGGACATTCCGCTAGATTATCGGAACGTTAACGATAACGCGATTCCGATCCCCGAAGGACGCTCTTCGGCGCGGAAAGCGTGCAAAGCAAGGGAGGCATTGGCTTGACGGCTTCTCTCTCTTCGACCCTGCGCTGCGACGACGGCACCGAGGTGCCTTTCGACTGGGTGTACGCGGGCGCCGACGCCTTCGAGTGGATTCGCGACCGCGCTCACTGGCCCGGGCCCATGACGCCGATGGAGCTGTGGGTTCGGCACGCCGGCTGGCCGGGGGCGGACCGGGCCTGGGCGGAGGCCGCCCTGCAGCCCCCAGCGACGTTCCATCGGTTCCAGTTGGCGGGACCGTTTCAGTTCGTACGGATGACCCCGGACGCACCCGAGAGAATGGCTGGCATGGCGCCGCGGTACCACGACGTGGCCCGCGAGCATCGCAACATCCTGGGATTCTGGGAGCAGTACGCTGAACCGCGGATCAAGCAGGCGTGCGCCTCGATATCGGCGATGGGCGCGGGCGCATCGTTGCGGACAGCGGCGGAATTGTGGGGGTACGGCTTTCATCAGACATTCACGACGTCGGCGTTGATGAGCGAGGCGATGGGGCGACTGACGCTTCTCCTTGCGGAGACCTTCGGCGCCGACTCAGGACTCCAGGCGCTCGAAGTCACGCAAGGCGGAGACAACGCCTCCCAGGCGATCGACGGCGAGATCTGGACC
>JANPBN010000347.1:0-1814 GCA_031430415.1 Dehalococcoidia bacterium | reverse complement strand
CGATTTCGCGGGCGCCGTTAGAGGTTGGCGATCTGCGGCAGGACTTTGGCGCCGATGGTCTCGATCGGTGCGACGCTGCCGTCCTGCACGACCATGCCGAAGGCGGCCTGGACGCCGACGGCGGCGAGCGCGCCGAGCGTGTCGACGAGTTCGTTGGCCTTTTCGCCGTTCGGGCCGACATCGAGACGGAGGATCACGGTGCGCTCGATGTCGTCGTAGTTGCGTCCTTCGCGCTGACAGTGCGCGCGAAGAATGGCCAGCTTCTGCGCGACGAACTCGGGCGACTGGGCGAAGATGTTGCAGGCATCGGCGTACTTGGCGACGAAGCGCAGCGTCTTCTTTTCGCCTACGCCTCCGATCAGGATCGGCGGGTGCGGCTTCGACAGCGCCTGCGGGACGTTCATGGTCTCGGCCAGTTGGTAGTGCTTGCCGGTGTAAGGGCCGTTGTCGTCGCCGAACATCTGGTGGGCGATCTGCAGCGCCTCTTCGAGACGCTCGAAGCGCTCCTTGAGGGGCGGGAACGGCACGCCGAGGCCGAGGTGCTCGCGATCGAACCAGGCGGCGCCGATGCCGAGGTATGCGCGCCCGCCGGAGAGGACATCGAGCGTCGTCACTTGCTTCGCGAGGATGCCGGGATGGCGATAGGTGACGCCGGTGACGAGCGCCCCGAGACGCGCTTGCTTCGTGTGAGCGGCGAGGAACCCGAGTGCGGTGTAGGCCTCGATCATGTCGAGTTCGGATGGTCCGACGTGCGGGATCTGGAAGTAGTGATCCATCAGCCAGACGGAGGTGAACCCAGCGGCGTCGGCTGTGGAGGCGATGTTCGCGAGGTCCGCGCCGAGCGCCGGTGGCCCGCCCGGGAAGGTGAGGTACGGGATCTGGATACCGAGTTTCATGTTGCTCCTTTGGCTCAGCGTGCAGCAGTCAGATTTGTTCGGCGTGAGTGTGTTCGGGTCGGGCGACCATCGCCCAGGCGGCGGCGGCGGTTGAGTCGATGAGGGCGGGATCTTGCGGGAGGCCAGCGTCGCCGGACGCCTTGACGATGCCGGTGAAGGCACCGAAGACGAGCGCCATCAGCATGCCCGGTTCGATGTCGCGGAGGGCGCCCTGGCGCTGTGCGCGCACGATGTGTTGTCCGATCGCAGCGCCGACGGATGCGCCCACCGCGCGGCTCTCGTCGTCGAGGTAGGAGGCATGGTGGTGCGTCTCGAGGAAGCTGAAGGCGCGTGGATGCTCGGTCGCGAACCGCCACATCGCACGCCAGAACGCGGTGACGAGCGCGCGTGGCGGCGTCGTGTCATCGACCTCGGCGAGGAGCGTGGTGACCAGTTCCCGCTTCCAGTGGCGGTAGACGGCGTTGACGAGCGCCTCTTTCGAGTCGAAGTAACGGTAGATCGTGCCGGCGCCCACGCCCGCGCGCTCAGCGATGAGCGGGACGCGCGCGCCCTCGAAGGTGTGCTCGGAGAAGAGCTCGAGCGCGGCCTCGATGATAGCTTCGCGCTTGGAGGTTTCCGGCGGCGTGGTGGGCTGAGGCATGGCGGAATGATCGTTCATTCTGTGGTAACTGTCAAGACGTTTGCGCGAAGCTGTCGCGATTCCGCCGGATTCTGGGCGATTCCGTTACACTGACGGCAGATCTCAGCCGTACCAAGGAGAAATGTGATGGTCGCGACGAACGATCGGGTCGGGGCGAATGGCGCATCGGCGACGGGCACCTGGGCCGTCAAGAAGGGCCTGGCGCAGATGCTTAAGGGCGGCGTCATTATGGACGTCGTGACGCCTGAGCAGGCCAAGATCGCCGAGGAGGCCGGGGC
>JANPBN010000346.1:0-2670 GCA_031430415.1 Dehalococcoidia bacterium | reverse complement strand
GGTGCGGTCGTGGGCGAGGTCGTATGCGCCGCGTAAGCGGGTCTGCACGTAGTTGGCGTTGAGCACGGCGGCCTCGCTGATCGCGCGGAGGCCATCGGCGCCGAGGCTGCGGATGTATGCGTAGGCGCGGATGAGGACGCCGAAGTTGCCGTGAAACGCGCCAAGGCGGCCGATGCTGCGGTCGGGCGTCGTCAGTGCGAAGGCATCGCCTTCGCGGACGACGTGTGGCGTCGGCAGGAACGGCATCAGGTGCGCCTGTACGGCGATCGGTCCGGCGCCGGGACCGCCACCACCGTGCGGCGTGCTGAACGTCTTGTGCAGGTTGATGTGCATGACATCGAACCCGAGATCGCCGGGCTTCACCTGGCCGAGCATCGCGTTGAGGTTGGCGCCATCGCCGTACATGAGGCCGCCGTGCGCGTGTACCAACTCCGCGATCTGGACGATGTTGCGATCAAACAGACCGAGCGTGCTGGGCAGGGTGATCATCAGCGCGGCGACTGCGTGGCCGTGCTGCTCGAGCGCCTCGCGGAGCGCATCGATGTCCATGTCGCCGTCGGGCGTCGAGCGGACGGCGACGACATCGAAGCCGGCCATCGACGCGGTGGCAGGGTTTGTGCCGTGCGCCGAGTCGGGGACGAGAATGCGCGTTCGCTCAGCGCCGGCCGCATCGAGATACGCCTTGATGACGCGGATGCCGGCGAGTTCGCCCTGCGCGCCGGCCATGGGCGCGAGTGATGCGCCGGCCATGCCAGTGATCTCGGCGAGCATCTCCTGAAGTCCGTGCATGACGGCGAGCGCACCCTGCGCGTCCTCGGCGGGCTGCATGGGGTGGGACTGGGCGAATCCATCGATGGCGGCGACGGCGTCGTTCACTTTCGGGTTGAGTTTCATGGTGCAGGACCCGAGCGGGTACATGTGCGTATCGATCGACCAGTTCAGCTGGGACAGGCGCGTGAAGTGCCGCACGACATCGAGCTGCGAGAGTTCGGGCAGGCGCAGTTCTGCGCGGAGCATGTGCGCCGGGGGCGCGACGGCGGGAGCGCCGGGCGGCACTTTGGACGGGGGAAGCGTCACGGCGAGGCGGCCGGGCTTCGAAAGTTGCATCGCTGTCGGCTCAAGCATCGGCGAGTGCCTCCACAAGCGCATCGATCTCCGCGCGGCTGTTCATCTCGGTCGCGCACAGGAGCATGCGGTTCATGAGCGCATCGCTCACGTCGAGGCCGCCGATGATGCCACGATCGAGCAGGAGCAGGTTGATCGCGGCGGGGGGCTTTGGCGTGCGGACGACGAACTCGTGGAAGAACTCTTCGCCGCGCTCCACGGCGTACCCCGGGAGCGCATCGATGCGGTCGGCGAGGTCATGGGCCTTCTCGTAGCAGAGCTCGGCAACACGCCGCAGCCCACGGGGGCCGAGCGCCTGCACATACATCGTCGCGGAGAGAGCGACGAGCTGGGTGCTGGTGCAGATGTTGCTCGTCGCGCGTTCGCGGCGAATGTGCTGCTCGCGCGTCTGCAGCGTCAGGACGTAGCCGGTGCGGCCTTCGAGATCCTGCGTCTGGCCGACGATGCGGCCCGGCATCTGGCGGACGTACTTGTCCCGGCAGGCGAAGAGGCCGACGTAGGGGCCGCCGTAGGTGAGCGACACGCCAAGCGACTGGCCCTCGGCGACGACGATGTCAGCGCCGTACTCCGATGGCGGCCGGTACATCGCCAAACTGATGGGCTCGGCGGCAACGACGTAGAGCGCACCGGCGGCATGTGCGGCATCGCCCCACGCCGCGGATTCGGGCGACATGCGGCCGTAGAAGTCGGGCTGCGCGACGGCGAGGCAGGCATGCGCATCGGCTGGCGAGAGCGCGGCGTGCGGCTGAACATCGACGGCGATGCCGCGGCCTTCGGCGTAGCCGCGCACGACGGCGAGCCAGTTCGGGTGAACGCGATCGCTGATGGCGATGCGGCTGCGGCCAGTGACAGCGCAGGCCATGAGGCAGGCCTCGGCGAGCGCCGACGCGCCGTCGTACATGCCGGCATTCGCGACATCCATGCCCGTGAGTTCGCAGACGATCGACTGGAACTCGAAGATGGTCTGCAGCGTGCCCTGGCTGACCTCCGGCTGGTACGGCGTGTAGCTCGTCAGGTACTCGCCCCGCATGACGAGCGCATCGACGAGGGCGGGTCGGAAGTGCCGGTAGGCGCCGGCGCCGAGGAAGCAGGCGTTGGTCGCGGCCGAGCGGTTGCGAGCGGCGAGGGCGTGCATCTCCTGCAGCAGTTCCAGTTCGGAGAGCGCGCCGGGCAGGTTGAGCGACGGGAACCGGTGCTCGGTGGGGATGTCGGCGAACAGTGCATCGGTCGACGACACGCCAATCACGGCGAGCATGTCGCGGCGGTCGTCGTCGGTGAGCGGGATGTAGGGATGTTGCACGTCGGATCCGGTCGCTGAACGATCTGCTGGTGCGGGGCGCGTATCGATGGTCACGTCGTCCGATGCCTCCGTGTCGTGCGCCGCCTCCGTGTCTGCGCGCTCGATGTGTGGGAGCGATGGTGCGTCATGCGATTGCCGCGGTGAACGCGTCGTAGGCGGCGGCGGTCATGAGCTTGTCCAGCTCCGAGACATCGCTCAGTTTGACTTCGATCAGCCAGCCTTCGCCGTGCGGGTCGCTGTTCACG
>JANPBN010000345.1:0-4115 GCA_031430415.1 Dehalococcoidia bacterium | reverse complement strand
AGAACACCGAACGCGCTGCCTGTCAACCGGCGCCAGCGGTCCGAAGAGTCCGAGTCCGATCCGGTACGCTTCCGCCAACGGGAACACCTCGAACTGGGGGCGCGTGATGGCGATGGGGTCTGGCTCGGACCTCGACGCAACGATCGTGGGCGGCGCTGCGTCTGGCACAGCGCCGGCCGAGCCTCCCCCTGCCCAATTCGGCAACGGTCGCTATGACGTCCTCCGCGAGATCGCCGGCGGCGGCCAAAAGCGCGTCTTCGTCGTCCGGGACAGCATCCTCGAGCGCGAATGCGTCCTCAGCGTCATCCGCGCCGACCTCCTGCTTGAAGCGGAACTCGAGCAGCTCCGTCGCGAAGCGCGCCTCATGGCGCGACTCAGCTCGCACCCCCACATCGTCACCGTGTTCGATTTCGGCGAGGAGGCGGGGCGGGCGTACTTCGTGTCGGAGTACGTGTCCGGCGGCGACGTACGCGCCGAGCTGCGCAGGGAAGGTGGTCGCCTCACCCTGACGCGCGCTCTCGACCTTGCGGCCGGCGTCGCCGATGCGCTGAGTGCCGCACACGCTCTCGGCATCATCCACCGCGACATCAAACCGGCGAACATCCTCGTCGATGCGCGTGGTGAGGCGAAGCTCGCCGACTTCGGCCTCGCGCTCCATCTCGACACAACGCAACTCACGGAGTCCGACGCGCTCATGGGAACCGCCGCGTACATGGCGCCCGAGCAGGCGCTCGCGCAAGGCGCGGGCGCGCCGAGCGACCTCTATGCGCTCGGCGCCGCCCTTTACGAACTGCTGGCCGGCCGGCCACCGTTCATCGGCAACGATGCGTTGAGCGTGATCTCCCAGGCGATAAACACGGCGCCCGTCGCGCCCTCATGGCACAACGCGCTCGTCCCGCGCTCGGTCGATGCGCTCGTCCTCGCGCTCTTGGCGAAGTCACCGGACGAGCGCCCCGCCGACGCGGCCACCGTAGCGACACAACTTCGCGCGCTACGCGGCGAGTCCGTCGCAATTACCGCCGAGGCGCCCGATGAGGAATCGGCACTGCCTCAGTTACATGGACTGGCGTGGGGCCAGTTCATTGGGCGTCGCACGGAGCTCGCACGGCTGCGCGGGGCACTCGGCGAGACCGCTGCCTCCGCCGAGGGACGCGTCGTCATGCTCGCCGGCGAACCCGGAATCGGCAAGACCCATCTCGCAGAGGAGTTCGTCGTCTACGCCCGCCTCCGCGGCTGGACAGTCCTCACCGGCCGCTGTTACGAGGGCGAGTCCGCCGCGCCATTCCAGCCGGTGGTCGATGCCCTCCGCCAGTACGTCGTGTCCGCTCCCGATGATGTGCTACGCGAAGACGTGGGTGCCGGGGCGGCCGATCTGGCGCTCCTCTGGCCGGAACTCGCGACCCGGTTCCCGGACATCGTGCCCGGTGCGCCGCTCGAAGGCGAAGCCGAGCGACTCCGGTTGTTCGATCGCGTGTCGGCGTTCCTGCGGTCAGTGGCGTCACGTGGGCCACTCATGGTGTACCTCGATGACCTCCACTGGTCGGACACGCCGTCGCTGCTGCTCTGGCAGTACCTGTCTCGCCGTATCGGCGACGCGTCGATCGTGCTCTTCGGAACCTACCGCGACACCGACCTCGAGCGGACGCACCCCCTCGGCCGCATCCTCGCCACCATGCGTACCGAAGCGCGATTCGAGCGCATCCAGCTCCGCGGCCTTGAGCAGGACGAAGTAGAATCGCTGCTCACTGCCGTCGAAGCGTCCGGCGGCGGACGCGGACGCCACCGCCTCGCGACGAAACTCCATGATCAGACCGAGGGCAACCCGCTGTTCATCCGCGAGATCCTCAGTCACCTGGTAGAGGAAGGCCGCATCTTCCACCAGAACGGCGCCTGGCACAGCAGCGTCACCGACACGCTGGAGGTCGGCATTCCCGAAGGTCTCCGTGAGGTCATCGGCCTTCGCCTGTCCCGCCTGTCGCCCGACTGCAACACGGCGCTGGCAACCGCGTCCCTCATGCTCGGCGCGTTTACGTGGGACGAACTGCTCGCCGCATGCGCCGACGATGCCGGGCGCCTCCTCGATGTGCTGGAGGAAGCGCTCGGCGCACAGCTCCTCGTCGAGCGGAAGCAGGGACGCGCAAGTACCTACCAGTTCACCCACGCGCTCATTGGCAGCGCCCTCCGCGACGAACTCAGCACGCCACGACGGCTACGGCTGCACATCCGCATCGGCGAGGCACTGCGCGACCTCTACGCATCGAACATCGACGAGCACGCCGCGCAGCTGGCTCATCACTACTACTCCGCCGCGCCCGCCTCCGACCTCGAAGAAACGATGCACTACCTGACCCGCGCCGGTGAACGTGCCCGTGCCGCGCTGGCCTACGAAGACGCCGCCATGCACTATGCGCGAGCAATCGAGATGCTCGAGTTGCAGCCGGCGCCCGACGCGTCCCGCACCGCCGAGATGGCGCTCCGGCTCGGCGATGCGTACGCCTGCGCCGGCGACATGCCGGCCATGCGCGACACCTTCGTCGAGGCCGCTGCCGCCGCGCGTCGCGCCGACATGCCTGAAATGCTGGCTCAGGCGGCCCTCGGTCTTGGGCGCGGTGAGGATGACTTCGTCGCCGAGGACGTCACGCTCGTCACCTTGCTCCAGGATGCGGCCGACGCGCTCGGCGACACATCTACCGCCCTGCGCGCGCGCGTTCTGGCGCGGCTCGCGACAGCACTGCTCACTGCCGGCGACGACGAGGCCGTCGGAAGCCTGAGCGCACGAGCCGTCGATGTTGCGAACGCGGCCGGCGACCCGCAGACGCTCGTGCTCGCGCTCAATGCCCAGCATGAAGCGCTGTTCTCTCCCGATGCACTCGGACAGCGCGTCGAGATCGCCGAGCGCGCCGCTGCGCTCAGCGCCGATATACCCGACCAGGTGGCCGCCTGGTACAGCCATGACTGGCTGCTCACCGACCTGCTCGAGATCGGCGATTCGGCAGCCATCGATAGCGAACTGGCTGCACTTGAGCGGATCGCCGCGCAGGTGCGCCAGCCCATGCTCTCGGCTCTCACGCAGGTCGCTCACACGACACGGGCGCTGTTACGTGGCAACTTCGGCGATGCCACCCGCATGATCGACGAGACCGTCATCGCCGCCCAGCGCCTCGACGCACCATCGCTGCGCTACTACGGTCAATGGCAACGCTTCTGGCTCATGCGCGAACTCGGCCGCATGGAAGAGACTGTGCCCTTCCTTCGTGAGTGGGTGCCCGATACGTCGAACATCGGTCGCTACATGCGCTTCGTCGCTGTCCACCGCATGGAGACAGCCGATCTCCCGGGCGCGCGCGAGGCCTTCGCGTACGCCGCCGAGCGGCAATACGGCGCCGCGAGCTTCGACAACACATGGATCCACACGCTGGCGCTCGCCAGTGAGGTCTGCGCTGCAATCGGCGACGCCTCACACGCCGTTGGCCTGTACCGCCAGCTGGAGCCGTACGCTGACCGCAACGTCATCGGCGGCGATATCATCTGCCTCGGATCCGTCGCACGTTACCTCGGCCTGCTCGCCGGAACGCTCGGGCGGAGCGACGACGCGGTGCGACTGCTTCGGCAGGCCATCGCCATGCACGAACGCCTCGGCGCGCGGCCGTACCTCGCCCGCACGCAATTCGAGCTCGGTCGCGCACTCGCCGAGCGCGACGCACCCGAGGCCCGGGCGATGTTGGAGCGCGCTATCGAAGCGGCCGCAGACCTCGGCATGGCGTCGTTGGTGGAGCAGGCGCGGGCGATCCGTTCTCGGGTCTAGGCCTTAGGGCGCGTCCGCGAGCGCGACGTCGACTCCTGAACGCGGACTGCCGCTTCCCGTCACGAAGTCGTAGCCCACGCCGGCAGTACACAACGCGCCACATGCTCCGTTCGTTCCCGAAGTAACGTCAAACATCGCCGGCGTTCCAGCCAATCCGTAGAGCGCCCGTTGCGCGCTGAACCCGTCGTACGACAGGCGCGCTTTCCCTTCGTCGACGCGCAGACCGTTCGCGACGGCGATGATCGCCGCCCATTGCGGCGCGCCTCCGCTGGTGCCGCCGACCGAAAGCCAGCCGACGTCGTTCCCGTAG
>JANPBN010000344.1:0-4006 GCA_031430415.1 Dehalococcoidia bacterium | reverse complement strand
CCCGCGAAGCGTCCGGGCAACCAATCACCAGTCACCGGCCACCCAGCCCAGCATCATGCCGCTTCGGCGTGGTCGTGCGACTCGCCCGTCGGGCGGGGAAGCATGCCGCGCCGGTGCAAGCGCACCAGCACATCGACGACGGCCGGACTGAACTGTGCGCCAGCGCACGCCTGGATCTCGGCGACGGCGTCATCGACACCTCGGCCTGCGCGATACGGGCGGTCGTGCGTCATCGCATCGAAGCTGTCTGCCACCGTCACGATTGCGGCGGCGAGTGGAATCGCCTCGCCCGTCAGTCCGTCCGGGTAGCCGCCGCCATCCCACCGCTCGTGATGTGACCGCGCGACGATCGACGCTAGACGAAAGCCCTCGCGCCCGGCAAGGAACTCGCCGCCCCAGATCGTATGTTGCTGCATCGTCGCCCAGTCGTCACCGTGCAGGCTTCCTGAACTCGAAAGCACCGCATCCGGCACGCTGAATTTGCCGATGTCGTGAAGCGCGGCCGCAAGCCCGAGCTCAGACGTCTCCTCCTCATCGAAGCCCAGCTCTGATGCCAGTGCCTCGGCGATTGCGCGGACGCTCTTGAGGTGCAGGCCGGTCGTCTTGTCGTGCGCCTCGGCAGCGGCGGCAAGCATCATCACCGTCTCCGCCTGCGACCCAGCCAGCCGCGTCGTCGCCGCGCGCAGGCTATCCACCAGCGCCGACGTCTTGACGATGGCCGTCACCTGCGTCGCGACGCCCGTCAGGAACGCTGCGTCGTCCGGGCCGAAGGCACGCTCGTGAGCGCTCGCCACGTACAGCACGCCAGCCATTTCTTCGCGCCAGATTAAGGGCGCCGCCAGCACAGATTTCAACCCCGCCGCCTGCAGCAGATCGCGCTCGGAATCCCGCAGGCCGGCATCGGCGAGCACATCGTGAATGATCACCGGCCGTCGCGTGCGATCGAGGATCCGGTGCATCGGGTGATCGCGCCCGGTGGTCGCCTGGTTCTCCCGCCACAGGGACAACACATCCTCGGGCGCCGGCGCAAACACATGCGTGCTCACGCCGCCGTCATCGAGAAACAGCACCACGTTCACCGCGTCGTACCCCGCACCAACCGAAAGCCGGTGCCCCACCAGCCGCAGCTTGTCCGCAAGCTCACCGGGCGATGTCAGAAGCGGCATCACTTCGCCCGCCATCTTCGCCGTGCGATCGGCCGCCAGTTCCCGTGACGGTGTGATCTCGCCCGGCACAAGCCGCCGCTGGCGTTTCGCGGAGTACATCGCCGCATCGGCAAGCGCGATGAGATCAGCGATCGTCGCCGCCTCCTCGGGCCACACCGCCGCGCCCATGCTGACGCTCACCGGTACGACCGTGCCTGTCTCCGGATCGATGATCGGCGCCACGACGAGCCGTTGTCGCGCCTGCTCGACGTACTTCTCCGCGGCAAAGCGATCACCGTCGGGCAGGATCGCGATGAACTCGTCGCCACCGTACCGGCCCACAATGGCGCCGTCGCTCGACAGCGCTCCGGCAACGTGAGTCAGCAGCAGGTCGCCGACGAGGTGCCCGAACATGTCGTTGGTCGCCTTCATGCCGTTGACGTCGATCATCACCGTCGCAAAGCTATTCTGCGGGCCACTGGACACCAGCTTGTGGAGCTCGCCCGTGATCGCACCGTGATTCAAGGCGCCCGTGAGCGAGTCCCGCCTTGCCTGCTCGCGTTCCGCCGCAAGCGTCACCTCGAGAAGCGCGGACTGCTCCTGAAGCCGCGCTTGCGAGCGCTCGAGGTCTTCGTACGCGGCGCGCAGTTCGCTGCTCACGCGTTGACGCGCCGTCATGTCCCTGACGATCGCGACCACCTCGTCGTCACCGCTCGGAACCATGCGCCCCTCATAGTGGCGCACACTCCCTGAAAACGGGATCTGGAACTCGAAGGACTGCGTTACGCGGGTACGCAAACAGACCTCAATGAGCCGCGTCGCCAGGTCTGCGACCTCCAGCGGCATCCCATCGCGCACGCCCCTGCCAATGATCTGCTCCGGCGCGGCCAATGAGTCGAGCCCCGGTTTGAAATCCAGATAGATACCCGCGCGGGAGAGTCGCGCGACCGAGTCGGGAATCGATGCGAACAGTGCCGCCAACTTCGCCTCGCCGGCCGCGCGGGTCTGCGCCTCGCGCTCGACCTCGCGATACAGCCGATCGGCGTCGCGCGAGCTCAGCGCCTGGCGCGCGACGATGAGCGCGACAGAAAGTACCGCCCCAACGGCGATCACCGGAGTCTGAAGAAACTCGTCGAAGATCGGCTCGATCACCAACGGCAGCGCGATCACATACGGCAATAGCACTCCGAATGGAGAAGCGGGCGCGTGGCGTGCCGCTTCCTCGTGCCGGTCCGGAGCGACTGCGGCCGCCGCGATGAGGAGGTACGCGACGATCCAGCCCAGTTCCATCGCGTTGCCGTACGGGTCGTAGCTCATGTGCGACAGCGCGTACGTATACATCACATCGGTCAGCACCTGCACCGCGACAGCCGCAAGCAACAGCTGCGCGCGCACGGACTGCAGCCGTCCCGACGCCAGCGCCAGTACCACCAGCGCGATCAGTCCCAGGTCGTACACCGGGTAGGACAGCGCGACGGCCGCGCCAAACGCCGTCGTGCCGCCGTCTTCGACAACCGGCGACATGATAAGTACCCACGTCCCGACCGCGGCTACCGTCATCAACAGGGCCGCGTCGATGATCCATCGACCCATGCGCAGTGCGTGGCCCGGCAGAAGCAAGAGCGCCAACGCGACGCTGAATGCGGCATATCCAATGGTGTACGGGATGTCGGTCAATCCGGGGAACGGCGGCTCCACGCGCAGCACGAAGTCGTAGTACGCGTACGCCCAGTCCGCCGCCTGCCAGGCCGCCAGCATGAGCGCCATGCACGCCCATCCCCACATCTCGCGCCGCGATGTCGCGCGGCGCGCGGCCACGGCGACGAGTACCAGCGCGAGCAGCGCGGGCACGTTGTACACCACGTTGCTCTGCACGCGGAGAAACAGCTCGGAGGGGCGCGCAGCAAGGCCGGCGGCATACAGCAGCGTGAAGCACGCGCCCGCCACAATCGTCCACCGAAGCAATCCCGGCCGATGTTGCCTGTGCATCCTACGTGTGGTCTCTAAGCATCACCGGAAATATCGGCCCCTACGCGGCTCACCGCCACGAATCCCCCTCGCCGTTGCTGGGTGCTATCACCCGAGTCACGGTTTCGCTCCTGCGGGCCCACACGGCCCAACGCCGCGTGTAGACTTCGGCACAGGAGGCATGCATGGACTACGAACCCATTCGCGCCGGCCTCGCGGCATCCGTGCCCATGGTCGGCTTTCTCGGCATCGAACTCATCGAAGTCGGTCCGGGTCGCGGCATCGCCCGCCTGCCCGATGATCCGCGCATCCAGAACCACGTGAAGGCGCAGCACGCCGCCGGCCTCTTCGCCGTTGCCGAAACCGCGTCGGGCGCGGCGATGGTCGGCGCGCTGTTCCAGCACCTCGCCGGCGCTACGCCTCTCGCCAAGAGCGCGGAGATCCAGTACCAGCGCCTCGCTCGCGGCCCGATCACAGCGACCGCCACGCTGCCCCTCGACCAGGTCGATGCCATCGTCGCCGCCCTGCAATCATCAGGGCGCGCCGAATTCACCATCGCCGTCGCGATGACGGACGCCGATGACAAAGCAGTTGCGGCCATGTCCGTCCGGTGGCACGTCGCCAAACGCGCATAGTCGGTCGACGCCCCGTCGTAGGGGCACACAGCGCGCTGTGCCCGCGCCCGCCTGCCTCCGCCGTATGCGGTGCCCACGCCAGACGCAAAGAGAGCGCCCGCGCAGGCGCTCTCTTTCGTCTCTATCGCTAAGGCGTCACGCCGCCGGCTTGCCGCCAGACATTCGCTTCGCGCCGAACACCACAACGCCGATGGCCGCCAGGCCGCCGAGCGCGATGATCGGACCCCAGATCAGCCAGTTGAAGCCGGAGACGCCTTC
>JANPBN010000343.1:0-1767 GCA_031430415.1 Dehalococcoidia bacterium | reverse complement strand
CTGGAATTGCAGTTTCGTGCGATCTAATGGCGCGGCTTGCTCGGGCGCCCGGACGGGTTGTGCGCGACAGCGCGTCGGCTCCCGTTCTATAGAGGCACGCGGCGGCGGCTAGCGGGCGAGAGGGGTGGGGGTTGTGACGGGGCCGTTGTCGCGGAAGAGTTCTTGCCACCAGGCGCCGGGAGGGACGGGAGTGCCGGCGGGCGTCGGCGCGGCGGCGGGCGTGGTGCCGGAGACGATGACGAGAGTCTCGCCCTGACGGACGAGGCCGATGGTGTTGCGGGCGACGTATTCGATGTACTCGTCGGACTTGAGGTAGTCCTTCACGGCGGTCAGTTCGTCGTGCTCGCGATCGAGGCGCTCGACATCGGCACGGAGGGCGCGTTCGTCCTGGCGGAGCTGGTAGTTGTGGATAATGTAGCTGCCCGTCGTGAAGGCGAGGTAGCTGCCGGCGAGGAGCGCCAGCACGGCGACGATCGGCATCAGCGGTAGATGCGGCAGCCTGGACACGATTGTGCGCCCTCTCCAGATCGACCCGTCGTGGCCAATCTACACGGGCGCGGATCGCGTGTCTAGTGGGAGGTGTGAGACACGCCGGAGCGGATGTAGGTGCGATCCTGAACGCAAAGACGCGAAGGACGCGCAAAGGGGCGCAAAGGGCCATGGTTGGGTGATTGGGATCGAGGAGCTGGAAATCGGCTCCTCTCTCACGTCTTCCCAGGAAGAAACTCTGCGTCCTCTGCGTCTTAGCGTTGACCAAGGTCAGCAGAGGTTGGCGACGGGACGCGAAATCGCGGTACGCTGCGGCATCTTCCGGGTGGCGCGCGCCGAGTGTGCGGCGCGCTTTTCTGATCCTGCATGACGCGTCTGGGAGACGCGCCTGCAGGACAGGTCCTGCATGATCCGTCGAAGAAGGCGCGTCTGCAGGACAGGCCCTGCAAGATCCGTCGAAGAAGGCGCGTCGGCAGGACAGATCCTGCATGACCCGTCGAGGGAGACGCGTCTGCAGGACAGGCCCGGCAAGACCCGTCGAAGAAGGCGCGTTGGCAGGACAGGGCCCTGACGGGCCTGGAAGACGCGATGAGGACAGTTATGATCCGCGACCAGCTGGCGGCGATGGTAGAGGCAGCGGCGATGCGCGCGATGGACGCGGGCACGCTGCCGCACGTCGCGCTGCCGGAGATCGTGATGGAGCGGCCGGCGCGACCGGAGCACGGCGACTACGCGACGAACCTGCCGATGCGCCTGGCACGCGCGGCACGGGCGAACCCGCTGGACATCGCGAAGATGCTGGCGGATGGCATCGACGGCGGCGACGCGGTGGCGGCGGTCGATGTGGCCGCGCCGGGGTTCATCAACTTCCGGCTGGCGACGACGTGGCTGGCGGAGCAGGTGAGCGTCATCAACGACACGGGCGCGACGTGGGGCGATGTCTCGCTCGGGAACGGCGTGAAGGTGCAGGTCGAGTTCGTCAGCGCGAACCCGACAGGGCCGCTGACGGCCGGCAACGGGCGCGGCGCGGCGATCGGCAGCGTGCTGGCTTCGGTGCTGGCGGCGGCGGGCTTCGACGTGCAGCGCGAGTATCTCGTCAACGACGCGGGGACGCAGACGGAGGTCTTCGGGCGGACGCTGCTGGCGCGCTACAAGCAACTCTTCGGCCACGAAGCCGAGATCCCGGCCGATGGCTATCCCGGCGAGTACATGATCGATGTGGCGAAGACGGTGCAGGCCGAGTTCGGCGATCGGTTCGTCGACGCGACGGAGGCGCCG
>JANPBN010000342.1:0-6509 GCA_031430415.1 Dehalococcoidia bacterium | reverse complement strand
ACGCTGGCGACTGGTACGCGGCGAAGGCGCACGTCGATGCGGTGCAGCATCTGCGGCCGATGCGCGCGCGATGGAACCGCCACGGCCTGGGCCACATGCTGGCGGTCGACTCGCTAATCAAGGTGACGTCGAGCGATTTCGCCGTCAGCGGCATCAAGCGTGCCGAGGATGGCGACGGCGTCATCGTCCGCGTCTATAACATCGCGCCGCGCGACGCGGAGGGCAGCATCGACGTGCCGAAGCTTCGTGGCGATGTGGCGATGACGAACCTGAACGAGGACGAGATCGCGCCGATCCCACGCGTCGGCGGGCAGGTGTTGTTGGCGGCGCGTACGAACGAGATCGTTACGCTGCGGTTTCGCCGGGAGTAGAAGCCGGTGTCGAGTTCTCACGCGTCGAGGTAGCCTGCCGTGAGCTGGGTGATCGGTTTCATCATCTTTGTCACAGTTGGAGTCGTTCCGATCGTTCTCCTTGCACGGGCGTTCGACGTTCTTCGCGTGCCTAATGTGCAACAAGCGGTCGTCTTCGCTCTGCTCGCGGTGGTTCTCCTGCTTGGGGCATGGTCGAGCCTCGGATGGGTGACTGATGAAGGGGGTCTCGTCGGCCTGGTCGTCGCGCCGATATTCGTGATCGCAGCTCTCAACGCGCTCGTCTTCGCGGTCCAGCGAGTTCGGCGGGAATCGACTGCACTGTGACCCGAACGCGAAGGTCACGCTGCGCCGCCATCGCGCGTGGCCGCCGCAGCTGACGGCTGCGTGGACATGCTGCCTTCGATGTCGATGCGCGGGAGAATGCGGTCGAGTTGCCGTGGGATCCACCAGTTGCGGTCGCCGAGCAACTCCATGATGGCCGGCACGAGCAGCAGGCGGACGATCGTCGCGTCGAGCAGGATGGCGACGGACAGTCCGAGCCCGAACTCCTTGATCACGCGCTCGCCACCGAGCATGAAGCTCCCGAACACTGCGATCATGATCAACGCAGCCGATGTGATGACGCGGGCCGTCGTCGAGAGGCCGAGCGCCACGGCGTGGGCATTGCTGGCGCCCTTGACGTACTCCTCGTGGATGCGGCTGACGAGGAAGACCTCGTAGTCCATCGAGAGCCCGAAGAGCATGGCGAACATCATCATCGGCAGAAACGCCTCGATGGGACCAGTCTGCTGGATGTCCAGCGGGCCGGCGAACCAGCCCCACTGGAACACGGCGACGATGATGCCGTAGGCGGCGCCGATCGACAGCAGATTCATAGCCGCTGCCGTCAGTGGCACGACGACCGAGCGAAAGACGAGGGTGAGCACGAGGAAGCTGAGGCCGATGACCATCGCGAAGAAGAGCGGCAGGCGGCCGTTGATCTGATTGCTCACATCGATCGATGCGGCGGTCGCTCCGGTGACGTATGCCTGCAGGCCAGTCGCCGCCGTCGCATCCGGTATGACGGCGCCGCGCAGGTGGTGGATCAGCTTGTCTGTGCCGGGATCCTGTGGCGACGTCGTCGGGTAGGCGGCGAGCACGGCTGTGTCGCCCTGGGGGTTGAGCTGCGGCTCCGACACACTGCTGACGCCGGCGGTGGCCTCGATGGCTGTGCGCAAGCCGACGAGATCACCGGGAGCGCCGCCGCGCAGATCGACGGCGATGACAAGTGGGCCATTGAAGCCGGGGCCGAAGCCCGCGGTGAGGATGTCATAGGCGCGACGTGAGTGCGTCTCAGGCGCGTTGTTCCCGGCGTCGGTGAAGTTTGTCTCGATGTCGAGCAGGGGGATGGCGAGCACGAGCAGAAAGCCACTGGCGCCGGCGATGAACCATACGGGACGTCGCTGAATCGCCTGGCTCAACCGGTACCAGCCGGACTCGGAGTGACCCGTCTCACGCGACCTCAGGAACGGGATAGCGAGCGCGTCGACGCGGCGACCGGCGATGGACAGGATGGCCGGCAGGAGCGTGAGGGCGGCCAGCACTGATGTGACGACGACCGTGGCGCCCGCGATGCCGAGGCCGCCAACGAACGGGATACCCATCACGGTCAGGCCGAGCATGGCGATGACGACGACGCTGCCGGCGAACACAACGGAACGCCCGGCTGTGTTCATCGCAGTCGCGACGGCGTCCTCGACGCTAAGGTCGTTGTGCAGCCCTTCGCGAAAGCGTGTGATGACGAGGAGGCAATAGTCGATGCCGACGCCCAAACCGATCATCGCAGCGAACTGCGGTGTGAAGTCCGTCAGCCCTATGTATCGCGCCAGGATGCCGAGGAGCGCGATCGCGGCGCTCAACGAGAAGAGGGCGGCGAGGATCGGGACCCCCATCGCGACGAGCGACCCGAACGCGATGAGAAGGATGACGGCCGCCGCCGACACACCGACGAGTTCCGATGCGCCCGGCCCGTGCTGCTCGGAGTCCTCGACGATGATGCCGCCTGCCTCGACGACGAGGCCCTCGCCGGTGCTTCGCTCGACAAGCGATGTCAGAGCATCGGCGGCCTCATCGGGCGCTTCGGCGTAGCGGATGGTGGCAAAGGCCGTCTTCCCGTCTGCCGAGACGGCTTCGGCCTGATCGTAGGGCGATGCGACGTCGCCAACGCCGTCGTAACCTGCGGCTTCGGCGAGGATGGCTTCGATTCGCGTACGGACGGCGGGATCCGCGATGCCTGCGTCGGACTGGAAGACCAACGTGGCGGGGTCACCGCCTCGCTCGGGAAAGCGCTCGCGAAGCAGATCGCGCGCGCGCTGCGACTCGGAGCCCGGCAGGGAGAACTCCGTTGCGAACGTGCCGCTGAAGGCGCGACTGGACAGGATGACGCCGGCCAGCGCGACGATACACGCCCCGAGCACCAGCCATTTGTTGCGGCTCGTGAACCGGCCCCACCACTCAAACCACGACATCCCCGCCTCCTGGCTACGCTCAGAGCTACGAATGGATCGTAGCCTGATTTTGTCGCTGGGGCATCGTCGGGCGAACCCGACCACGGCGGCGTTGACAGGCGGCACGGTTTTCCGATGATCCGAGTTGACAGCCTCGATGGGGCGTCGATAGACTCAGTGCAATCTGAACAGCACATCGGCTGTGATCGGGGATAGTAGGGCTGTCAGCGGATCGACAAGAGAGCCGGGCGAGGTGAGAGCCGGCGGTCGCGCAGCAGTCCGAATGGACCCGGGAGCCCCGGACCGAACTCCGTCAGCGGGCGGGTAGTAGTCTCCGGCGGGGTGGGCGCCGTTATCAACGCCCCCGGCATCGATGCAGCCGTCTCTGACGTGCGGCATCCGTGAACGGATCCGAGATGACCCTGTCGCGCCAATCGCGCGACGGTGTCAACGCAGGGTGGCACCGCGAGCATGCTCTCGCCCCTCGAAGGGGACGAGGGCGTTTTCATTTTTCGAGCAGCCGCGAAGGGGACAGGACATGACAGCGACGAAGCGGATTCTGACGGGGATTCGGCCGACGGGGAGCCTGCATCTTGGGCACTATGCCGGCGCTTTGGAGAACTGGGTGCGGCTGCAGAAGGAGTACGACTGCTACTTCCTCATCGCCGACTACCAGGTGTCGGACTATGCTCACGACATCGACCATGTCCGGCGGTCGGTGTGGGAGGTCGCGCTCGATTGGCTTGGTGTAGGGCTGGATCCGGAGGGCAGCCACTACGTCATCGAGAGCCTGGTGCCGCAGCACGCGGAATTGAGCGTCGTGCTGAGTTGGTTCATGCCGTTAGGTCGACTCCAGCGCAATCCAACGCTGAAGGCGGAGTTGGAGGAGATCGAGGGCGGTGGAAAGCGCAGCGCTCCGGTCGGATTCTTCGTGTACCCGCTGATGCAGGTGGCGAACATCCTGCTGCCGCGCGCGAACCTGGTTCCCGTCGGCGACGATCAGCTGCCGCACATCGAAATGACGCGCGAGATGGCGCGTAAGTTCAACCGCGACTTCGGCGATGTCTTTCCAGAGCCGGAGCCACTGGTCGGGCGCGTGCCGCGTCTCGTCGGCGTCGACGGCCAGTCGAAGATGAGCAAGTCGCTGAACAATGCGATCTACCTGAAGGACGACAGCGAGACCGTCCGCCAGAAGGTGATGGGCATGTATACGGATCCGACGCGGCTGCGGGCGACCGATCCCGGGCACGTCGAAGGGAATCCCGTATTCATGTACCACGACGCGTTCAACCCGGACACCGCTGAGGTCAGCGACTTGAAGGAACGCTACGTGAAGGGCGCGGTCGGTGACGTCGAGGTGAAGAAGAAGCTGATCGTGGCTATCAACAACCTGCTCGATCCGATCCGCGAGCGGCGCGCGCACTACGAGGCGCGTCCGGACCTCGTCCGGGAGGCGCTCGACCGCGGGAGTGCCGAGGCGCGGGTGACAGCAGAAGACACGATGGTGAAGGTACGCGAGGCACTCAAGCTCAACTACATCGAACGCGGCATGCCCGCGACGAAGGACGCAGCGCCATGACGAAGTACAGTCCGACGCTCGAAGACGTGCAGGCGATGGCCGCTGCCGGCTCCGCCGCCGGTGGGAATATCGTTCCGGTGTTCCGCGAGGTGTTCGCGGATCTCGAGACGCCGGTTTCGGCGTATTTGAAGGTTGCACGCGGCAAGCATTCCTTTCTGCTGGAGTCGGTCGAGGGCGGCGAACGGCTCGCGCGATACAGCTTCATCGGCACGGAGCCGTACCGGGTGCTGCGCACGGGCGACAATGCGATGGCGAACGAGGTAGCCGGCGACCCGCTGATCGAGATCGAGGGCGAATTGCGGCGCTTTCAGCCGGTGCCCGTTGCCGGACTGCCGCGATTCCACGGCGGCGCCGTCGGGTACATGGCCTACGAGGTCGCGCGCTACTACGAGAAGCTGCCGATGCCCGAGTCCGATCCGCAAGGGTTTCCGGAGTCGGTATTCATGTTCACGGATACGCTGCTTGTCTTCGACCATCTGCAACACACGATCAAGGTAGTGAGTCACGCGCGTCTCGACGGCGATGTCGAGGCGTCGTACCGCCAGGCGACGTGGAAGATCGAGCAGTTGGTGCAGCGCCTTGCGACGCCGCTCGCGCGGCTCCCGTATTCGCCCGATGGCAATCTCGCGCCGCAGGAACGCGAGTTCGTCTCGAACAACACGCGGGAGCAGTTCATGGCGAAGGTTGAGCGGGCGCAGGCGTACATCGAGAAGGGCGACACCTACCAGATCCAGGTGTCGCAGCGCTTCTCACGCAAGACCGATGCGCATCCGTTCGAGATCTACCGGGCGCTGCGGCGCGTGAACCCGTCCCCGTATATGTACTACCTGGAGCTCGGCGAGATGCACGTGGTGGGCGCCTCGCCGGAGATGCTGATCCGCGTCGAAGACGGCGTGATCGAGACGCATCCGATCGCGGGGACGCGTCGGCGAGGCCGCGACGCCGAGGACGAAGCACGGATGGCGGCGGAACTGACGGAATCGGAGAAGGAGCGGGCCGAGCACATCATGCTCGTCGATCTCGCGCGGAACGATCTGGGCCGCGTCTGCACGCCGGGAAGCGTGGAAGTGACGTCGCTGATGTCGATCGAGCGCTACTCCCACGTGATGCACATGGTGTCGCACGTGGTTGGCAAGCTCCGGCCCGAGGTCACCATGTACGACGCGCTGCGGGCGTACTTCCCGCACGGGACCGTGACGGGTGCGCCAAAGATACGCACGATGGAGATCATCGCCGAGTTGGAGGAGGAGCAGCGTGGCGGCTACGGCGGTTGCGTCGGCTACTTCGACATGTCGGGCAACTGCGATACCGCGCTGGCGATCCGCACGATCTGGATGCGCCCGGGCGAGGCATTCGTGCAGGCTGCCGGAGGCGTCGTGTATGACAGCACGCCGGAAGAGGAGTACACGGAGTCGGGCAACAAGGCGCGCGCGATGATGCGGGCGATCGACCTTGCGGAGGAGCGACAGGACGAGACGCCGAAGGGGTCGCTGGGCTACTGATGAACGAGCCGATGCCAGAACTGCTCTCGGCGGCGCTGTTCGAGCGCGGCTCCGCGGCGCTCGCGGCGCACCGCCGCGCCGAGCGGGGGCCGCTCGCGGCGCAGTGGATGCTGCCGCTGACGCGCGTCTCAGGTGACGAGACGGCGGAAGAGGCTGTCGTGCGCCACGCGCGGGAGCAATTCGGCGTGACGGTCACGTCGGAGGTGTTCTTCGACACGGTCTATCTGCAGGATCCCGACGATGGACAGAAATACGTCGCGAACATCTTCCGCGTGGCGCTGGGGGACGAAGCGTTTCGTTTCCGGGCGGATGGCGACTACGACGACGTGCGGTGGCTCGCCGCGCCCGAACTCGAGGGGTTGTGGATGCCGCCGGAGCTGCGGGACGCGGTCACGCGCGCGTTGACGGAACCGGACGAACCGGCGATGGCCTGGGAGCAGGGAGTCCCGTTGGCTGAGCGGCTTGACGAGTCGCCACCGCCGGACAACCGCGCTGCGTGGAACACGATTGGCTCGGCATACCGGCGTGACCACGAACGTTATGGCGTTGCGCGGTTGAGGTGGGGCCGTGG
>JANPBN010000341.1:0-6553 GCA_031430415.1 Dehalococcoidia bacterium | reverse complement strand
CGAGTTCCACATTGTCGAAGAAGGGGTCGTCTCCGTGACCGCCACCGGCCCCCGCGGCGAGAGGCGCGAGCTGGGCGCCCTCGGCGCGGGAGAGCCCATCGGCGAGATGTCGCTGCTCACGGGCGACCCGGCCTCTGCCGACGTAACGGCCGCAACGAGCGTCGAAACCTACGCCATCTCCCGGGATGCCCTCGTCGAAAGCGGCGAACTCCGCGCCCGGCTCATCGAAGTGCTCGCTGCCATGGTGGCGAATCGCCTCAAGCACGCGAACGACCGGCTCGTCGCCGAGCGCTCGGCGGCGCTGCACTGGATCGCCCTCGCGCCCGAAGACTTCCCGCCGCTTCAGACGCTTCCCGCCGAGATTGAACGCGTCACCGGCGGATCCACGCTCGCGATTCTCGCCGGAGACGGCTTTTCGCGCTCACCAGCGCGCCAGGCGATCGGCGGCATGGGCGTCGCCCACTGGACGCTCGCCGATGGAGATGTGCCCGACCTGCCGCGCACACTCGCCCGCGTGTCATTCGATTACGACCGCATCATCGTCTTTGCGCCCACGCCGCCCGACGCGCATCTCGCCGAGCGCTCTTCGTCGATGATGCGCGTGTCGCGAACCGAGGACGCGATGCCCGGTGCGGACGTCATCGCGATCTCCCCCCTGCGGTGGACCCCGCCGGTCATGCGCGAGATGAGCGCGCGGATGGGCGCTCGCGTGATCGGCATCCTTCCCCCAGAGTCGTCTCCACCGACGCCGAACAACCCGGTGCGCAAGCTCGCGCGCGTCATCACGGGCAAGCAGGTGGGCCTCGCACTCGGCGCCGGCGCAGCGAAGGGCATCGCGCATATCGGCGCACTTCACGCACTGGCGGATATGGGCGTCGAAATCGACATGATCGGCGGAAGCAGCATCGGCGCCGCCATCGCCAGCGGCTGGGCAGCCGGATACACGATTGAAGAGCTTCGCGAGCAGGCGAGGCGCATTGCCGCACGCGCGGTTCGCCCGACGCTGCCGATCCACTCCTTTCTGAGCAACAGCGGCATTCGCGATGAGCTCGACCGCATCAGCGCGGGCCGCTGCCTCGAGGATCTCGATATTCCGGTCGTGATCAACGCCACCGATATCTTTCGCCGCTGCGAAGTGACGTTCACCGAAGGCCTGGCGTGGCCCCGGCTGCTCGCCAGCATGGCCATTCCCGGCATCTACCCCGCCATGCGCGGTGCACAGTCGTTCTTGGTCGATGGCGGCGTACTCAATCCAGTGCCGTCGCGGCAGGTGCGCGATCTTGGGGCCGGCATCGTCATTGGCGTTCGCCTCACCGGCGAGCGGACATCGCCGCGCGAGGAACTCAATGTGCGTCCGGGGAAGCCGCTCGCGACCGACACGATCATCCGCAGCCTTGAGATCATGCAGAATCGCCTCTCCGAACTATCCCGCCACGACGCCGATATCCCCATCGAGGTACGCATCGAGCGGGGCGGCATCCGCGACTTCGGATATGCCGACGAGATCGCGCAGGCAGGATACGATGCGGTGCGGGCGCAGTTCGCTGAACTGTCGGCGCTGATTCCCTACGCGCAGGAGGTCGCATGATCCTGCTCGCCCTGCGCAACCTGATCACCGAGAAGACGCGATTTGCCTTCTCCGCCGCTGGCATTGGCTTCGCGGTCTTTCTCATTACCGTCATGATCGGGCTCTATCAGGGCTGGAACGAAAAGGTCGGCGGCTTCGTCGAACGCGTCGATGGCGACGCGTGGGTCGCACGCGAAGGCACGACCGACTTCATCAACGCCGCCTCTATCCTGCCCGTCTCGCTCGAAGCAGAGCTCGAGGCCGATGATCGCGTTGCCTCCGCATCGCCGATGATCGACCGGCTGATGGCGTTCAAGCACGGCGACAAAAAGGTCGACGTGCAGCTCATCGGATACGACGCCGCATCCGGCGTCGGCGGCCCCGTAAAGATCGTCAAGGGCCGTGGCGATCCGAGCGGGAACGAGATCGTCATCGATGAGATCGCCGGACGCCAGTACGGCGTGGGCGTAGGCGACGTACTCACGACCACAAATACCGACATAGAGATCGTCGGTATCTCATCCGGCGGGAACTTCGCGATCACGCAGGCGGCGTTCATGGACTACCAGGTAGCCGCCGAGCTCCTCCAAATGTCTGGCTTTACGACGTTCTATATCGTCTCGATGGAGGACGTGGCGGCGTACGATGCGTGGCAGTCGGACTTCAAGACGGCCAATCCCGGCAGGACCGTGTTCACATCAAAGGAGTTCGCTGACGCGACGCGCCACCGCATCCTCGACACGGTCGTGCCGATCTTGCTCCTCATCATCGGTCTTGCGTTTGTCGTCGGTATCGCTATTACGAGCCTCACGATCTACACGGCAACCGTCGAACACACCCGCGAGTTTGGCGTCATGAAGGCGGTGGGGTTCAACAATCTCGACCTCTACAAGCTGGTCTTGATGCAGAGTCTACTCACCGGCTTTCTCGGGTTTGCATTCGGGGCGACGCTCACCATCATCATGAGCCAGTTCATCGACCGGGTTGTCGCCACGTTCATTCTCTCCGTGCGCCCGGTCGATCTGCTGATCGTCCTCGGAGCCACGCTCATCATGGCGATCGCGTCGTCGATCGTGCCGGCCCGGCGCGCGGGCAGCATCGATCCAGCAGTGGTGTTCCGGGGATGACCATGAGCGATGCTGTCCTCGAACTCATTGGTGTCAGTCAGGTCTTCGGCGAGAAGGGCAACGAGACGCACGCGCTGCGGAACGTCTCGCTCGAACTCGGGCGCCGCCAGGTCATCGTGATCATGGGCCCCTCCGGCGCAGGGAAGTCGACGCTCCTATCCATCGGCGGGGCGTTGCTGAAGCCGACCTCGGGCCGCATCGTCGTCGATGGCGCAGACATCACGAACATGAGCGACCGTGCCCGTGCCGAAGTGCGGCTTCGCAAGGTCGGGTTCGTCTTTCAAGACTTCAACCTCATGGACTCGCTGAATGTGATCCAGAACCTGGAGTTCGTCCTCCAGAAGGCCGGTGTTCCCCGAAAAACCGCGACGGCGCGAGCCGACGAACTGCTTTCGATACTCGGCCTCACGCACCGCCGCGAGTACTACCCGCGACGACTGAGCGGCGGCGAGCGCCAACGTGTCGCCATCGGCCGCGCTCTCGTGAACAACGCCACCGTCATCCTCGCCGACGAACCGACCGCCAGCCTGGACGGCGTGCGTGGCGCCGAGGTGATGACGATGCTCCGGATGGTCGCACACGACATGGGCAAGGCGGTGCTGCTCGTCAGCCATGACCATCGCGTCCTTGACTACGTCGATCGCGTCGTCTGGCTCCAGGATGGCAACCTCGAAGACCGCGAACCCGCATCGATGGCCTCACACGGAGCGGCGCCGCAGGGCGCTGTCCAAGGCACTCCGCAATGACGCTCATTCGGATCGCTCACCGCGGCGGCGGCGTTCTTGCGCCTGAGAATTCCCTTCAGGGCATCGAACGATCACTTTCGTTCGCCGTCGACATGATCGAAGTCGATGTCCGCCGCTCGCTCGATGGCGCGCTTGTCCTCTCGCACGATGCCGCGCCTCACGGCAGCTCGATTCCGATCCGGGCATCGACCGCCGCCGAACTGCGCGCCGCCTATCCGGACCTCGCAACGCTCGACGAAGCGATGGAACTCATCGGCGGGCGAACACGCATGAACCTCGATATCAAAGACGACGACATCGTCGACGATGTTGTCGCGGCGGTGCGTTCGCGATCCGCCGCGGAGTGGTGCATCGTGAGTTGCCTCGAGGCGCCGAGCCTCGCGCGCTTCACTGAACTCGCACCCGAGTTGCCGCGATTCCTGTCGTACCCCCGCGATTACGGAGGCGCATCACGAAAGGCGTACATGACGCCGCTCGTCAACGCCGCGGTCGCGATGATGCGCCTGACGCTACCGCGAAGGCTCCGCGGCATGATCACGCCACTTCCTGGCACGAGCGCCACGATCTACTCGAAGCTCGTGACTCCCAGCCTCATCTCGCTGGCGCATGGCCTCGGCGTTTCGCTCTACACCTGGACCGTCGACGACCTCCCCGAGATGCGCCGCCTCGCTGCGCTCGGCGTCGACGGCATCACGAGCAACCGCCCAGACCTGCTCGCGCAACTCGTGACGGCGCCCGCCTCCGCGCCTCGGCGGAGCTAGCACCACCGCCCGTGCGGACGCTAGGCGGTCGGCCGATCCTCCATCCGTTGAAGGCACACTAGGATCTCCGACAGGCGCGTCTCGATCGGCTGGATGTGTTCGACATCGATCCGTCGCAACAGTTCCTGGATCATTGTTTCGTTCGTTTGGTCGAGCTTCTCATCATCAATGACGTCGTTGAGCATCCGCAGGAGCGTTCGCTGAACGTCAGCGTTATGGCGCTCAGTGAGCGCCTGTTGCCGGTTCTGCGAAATCAGAATGAACGTCGAGAGAAAGATCGCTTCGAGGCTGACGGCCATCGTGAGAAAATTGAAGGGGAAGTGATCCTGCCCGAATCCGCGCGTCGCGATCCAGGCGGCAAATAGCAGGACGTGAAGATACACGAAGCGTATGTCCCCGCAGAATCCGGTGATACTGTCGGCAACTCGCTGCTGCATCCCCGACTCACGCATAACACTCTCGCCCGACGCCTGATCCTCCATGACGAACCCCTTTCGCGGCACAACGTGCGCCGTTCCAGCAACGAACACCGGTCAACTGTGCAGCATGCGGCGAAAGAACTCGGCCGTGCGCTGATGCGCGTCGCCCATATTCATCATCTGCGGGAAGAACGAGAACAGGTGCGGCAAACCTTCGTAGTCATGCAGTTCCACGTCGCGTCCGGCCGCGCGCAGCCTCTCGCTGAAGCTGACGCCGTCGTCATACAGGGGATCGATGCCCGCAACGATGACACACGCCGGCGGAAATGTGGACACATCCGCGAAGAGCGGGCTCACATCCGGCTGCTGGTACAGCGCGGGATCCGGCGCGTAGCTTGCGCGCCACGACGACATCAGTTCGTCATCGATGAAAATATCGTCCGGCCCGAACGCCCGAAACGACGGCGACGACATCGTCAGATCGAGCCATGCGTACAGAAGCGCCACCGCCGATGGCCCTTCGGCCGTTGCCGCGGTCCGGAGCGCGACCTCCGCCGCGAGGGTGCCCCCAGCCGACTCTCCCACAACGCCCATCCGTTGCGGATCACCGCCGAGCTCAACGGCATGTTCGCGAACCCAGCGGAACGCGGCCTCGCAGTCATCGAGCGGTTGCGGGTACGAGTGCTCCGGCGATCGGCGGTAGTCGACGCTGACGACGATCGCCCCCGCGCCCACTGCGATCTCCTTGCACAGCCTTGCGGCCGTCTCCGGCAGCATGATGACGAAGCCGCCGCCGTGGTAGTGCACCACGAGCGGCAACACCTCGCCGGGCGCCGTCTCGGGCGCGTAGAGGATCGCGCGCAGGTCGCCGGCCGCCCCCCCGACACGGATCTCGCGCTCGACCGCCACCGGCGGTGACCCGACCGAAAAGTACGTCGCAGTCACTGCATCCAGCGCGCGCAGCGCCGCCGGACTCAGGTCGCGCGGCGTTTGCCGGGCAGCCCGCGCCGCATCGAAGATCGCTTGAACCTCCGGCCGCATGCCTTCACGACTGTAGGTGGTCCGCTTTGTCATGGTTCCTCCGACCGCATTCTGCCGTAGCGCTCTGCTTGCAGCCATCGTTCCCCGGGCATGCGCTACCATGCGCCATGGACGTCCAACTCCTCATCGTCAACGTCAACAGCCCCAATCCCCAGGCGCTACTGCGCTTCTATCGCGACATCGTCGGGCTCGATGCGCACCCAGACGCAAACCGCGAGAGTACGCTCGTCGTTGCCGGAGCGGAGATCGTGTTCGATAGCCACAGCGCGGTCACGAACGCGGCGCCTCAGCCGGAGCGCGTATTGTTGAACTTCTTCGTTGGTGATCTCGCGGCAGAACAGCGCCGCCTCGAGGCGCAGGGCGTGCGATTCATCCGCAGCGCCGGCCGCGAGGTGTGGGGCGGCGTCATTTCGACGTTTGTCGATCCGGACGGCAACTTCGCCCAACTCATCGAGTTTCGTCCGGGATGAGTCCGGCGCGGCCACGCCTCACGCGCGACCTACCTCGACATCGGCCACCACGGGATAATGATCGCTCGGGTACACCGGCGGCGCGGCGTCTCGGATGATCGCGCAGGCGTGTGTACGAAGCCGCGTTGTCGCACCGTCCCGCAGGAGGATCCAGTCGATCCGCCGCGGCAAGTCGTCGCTGCCGCGAAACGTCGTGCCTTCCCATCCGTGGTACGTGAACGACACGGCTGGATCATCGTCGTTGCCCGCGGCGACGTACGCATCGACGAATCCGGCGTCGATGAACGCCCGATAGGCCGGTGAACCGATCGGCGCGTTGAAGTCGCCGGTGACGATCGATGCCGCCCCGTCTCGCTGAAGTTCGTCGAGTTTCGACACGATGAGTCGTGCGCCTTCAACGCGCGCCTGTTCGCTGATGTGAT
>JANPBN010000340.1:0-8192 GCA_031430415.1 Dehalococcoidia bacterium | reverse complement strand
ATTCGCGGTGCTCGCATCCACCTCGCGAACGCCGTCATTAACGCTGACGAGGCAGCCCACGCAGCGCGGCGTCGACGCCTCGCAATACTGGCGTCTTCGGAAGGCGTACGACAGCCGTGTCGCGGCGCTGCCGCCGCGCATCTGGCAGTGCCGCGCGTGTAACAAGCGGGGCGAGATCTATCCCGACTTCGCCGCCGTCCGCGCGGAATACGAGCCGGATCTTGCTCGCCTTGAGGGCGGTATGTCTCACATGACGCTGCCGGACAAGCCCGTCTCGCACCCGAGCGAAACCACCGGAGACCAGATTCCCGACTCCACCGACGTGACTGATGGCCTCCTGCGGTAGCGGAACGTCCCAATCACCAATCACCAATCAGCAGTCACGAATCACCAGTTCACCAATCACCAGCCAACAATCCCTACACACATCTGACACACCTGATCGGGCCAATTGCCACTATCATGGAGGGGCGCTACGACGATACTGTAGGTGCATCTCATCCCCGCCGTACCAAGGAGGACGCGTCATGAAGAAGCTGTTTATGTTGGCCGGCATCGCCGCCGCCGCCTTCGGTGTGCTGAAGATCGTTCGCGGCAACAAGGAAGACGAGTTCGCCGCAGCGCCGTACAGCGAGTACACGGCCCAAGCGTAGCCGGAGGCGTCGCTGCAGGCCCCGGCACCGACAGGCGCGCATGGGGCCCACGCCTAACACCGCAGGACCCGTGCACAAGAGGGCGTTCGCGCAGGAAGCGCGGCGCCCTTTCGTGCGTCTCCTTTCGCGCAGCTACGGCAGCGAAAACAGCGGCGTCTCCAGATCCCGCCCGACGATCACCTGCAGCGCTCCCGGCGCGATACTGAACCGCATCGGCGTCTCGCCGTGCGACTCGCCATCGACCTGCACCGGCAGTCCCGCCGTCGCCACGTCGATCGATTGAGCCCGCGTGTAGAGCACATTCGCTGACCACGGCAGCCGCCTCAGCAACATCCGCGCGCCGTCCATCAACAGCCGCAGCGGCCCGCCTCGGCGCATCAGCGCCATGTCGAGCGCGCCATCGTCGGCGATCGCGTCGTACGTGATGCGAGCGACACCGCCGTACGACCGCGTGTTCCCCACCAGCAGCCAGAACAGCGGCGTCTCATGTTCGATGCCGTCAATCGCGACGCGCGAGCCGCGTGCCTTCGTGCGAAACAGCGCCGCAGCTCCTGCGATGACGTACGCCACCGCGCCGAACCGGCGCTTCAGCCGCGCGTTCACGCGAGGCAGGATCACCGCATCAAACCCGACACCCGCCATCAGTAGAAAGTAGCGCTCGCCGGCGCGGCCCAGATCCATGCTCCGGCGTCGTCCGCCGGTGATCTCGCGCATCGCCGCCACCGCGTCCTTCGGGCAGCGTGTCTCTTTCGCCCAGACGTTCGCCGTGCCGCCGCGCAGCGCCGCCATCGCCGTCGCTGTGCCCGCGAGGCCGTTCGCCACTTCGTTCAGCGTGCCATCACCGCCATGCACGACCACGACATCGATGCCACGCGCCGCCGCGTCGCGCGCCAGCTCCGTCGCTCGGCCGGCGCGATCCGTCGCGATCGTCTCGATCCGCCATCCCGCCGCGACGGCCACATCGATCACCGCCGACAGCGTCTCGTCATCGATCGCATTGCGCGCGACAGGATTGCGGATCAGCAACGCCGTTGTGGGGCGGGCAGCGGTCAGGGGCCGGAGATCCGGAGACGAGTTCATGGCCGGAGTTCCCATAGATGAGGCCGCAGCCACGTGACCCCGGCGACCAACCTCTCGCAGCGCAGCGGAGATCCAGCTCCGCTGGACGGCGTTAAACCGTCGTCATGCCCTCAGCGCGAGCGCCCACCAGCACGGCCATGTTGCCGTCAGGGTTCTTGCCCTCGTGCATAAGCTGGTGGCACTCGCCGATGCCATCGAACGGAAACGTGCGCGACAGGCACGGATCGATCTTGCCGTCGACCACCAGTTGGTTGAAGGCGTACGCCTCGTCGTCGTTCGCGAAGTGGCTGCCCTGCAGGCGCTTCTGGCGCATCCACAGGTAGCGAAGATCGACCGTGGCGTTGAAGCCCGACGTCCCGGCGCAGATCACGACCATGCCGCCGTTGTCGACGACGAACGTCGATGTCGGCACCGTATCCTCGCCCGGGTGCTCGAAGACGATGCGCGGGTTGCGGCGCTCGCCGAGCACGTCCCACAGCGCCTTGCCGAACGCGCGCGCGCCCTTCGTCCACTCGTTCATCTTCGCATCGTCGGTCCAATGGGGGAGCATCCCCCAGTGCGCGAAATCCTTGCGGTTGATGTAGCCCTTCGCGCCGAGCGTCTTCACGTACTCGCCCTTGGCGTCGCTCGACACCACCGCGATCGGGATGCCGCCCATCTCGCGCACCAATTGGATCGCCATCGTGCCCAGGCCGCCGGCGCCGCCCCAGACAAGCACGACATCGTCCTTGCGGACGTTGTGCGGCGCCCAGTGCGTCAGCATGCGGTACGCCGTCGCGCCAACGAGCGTCGGGGCGGCGGCGGCCTCCCACGAAAGGTGCTTCGCCTTCGGCATGAGTTGATGCGCCCACACCTTCGTGAACTGCGCGAAGCTCCCCCAGTTCGTCTCGTAGCCCCAGATCTTGAACGAAGGCGCGAACATGGGATCCTCGATCGCCTTCACATCCGGCGCCTCCGGATCCCACCCGCCGCAGTGTGCGACCACCTCGTCGCCGACGTTCACGTTCGTCACTTCGTCGCCCACTGCGTACACGATGCCCGACGCATCGCTGCCGCCGATGTGGTAGCCCGTCGTGTCGCCCAGCGCCTCGTGCACCTTGATCACGTCGATGGGCACGCCCAGCGCCGCCCAGACGTTGTTGTAGTTGATGCCGGCCGCCATCACGTAGACCAGCGCCTCGCGAGGCCCGATCTCTGGCGTGTCGACGACCTCGCGCCGGAAGGCGTCCTTGGGCTCGCCGAAGTTCTCGCGGCGGACCGTGATCGCGTGCATCTTCGGCGGGATCTGCCCGAGCGGCGGCGCGTCGCCCAGGTCGTAAAGTTCCTTCGTTAGCGTGCTCATGTGCGAACCCCTCCACGGGTCGAATCTGGCTGAATCTGCCGTCAGGATACCCGCTGATTCCGCCACGATCAGCCTTGGGCGCGGTATCGCGATGCCGAACAAGGACGAAGCGCGTGGCGCAGCATCGGGATCCGCATAAATTGTCATAACGCGTTACGTCTGTTCGCAAGCGGCACCCCAACCGATTGCTGGATCTTGACAGCGCTGTTACGATCCTCCTTGACGCGGCATGGCCGAGCAGTGTCAAGGAGGTGCGACCGCCGAGAAACCCGCCGGGCCTTCCAGCCCGTCTCGGACGTTAGAGAAAAAACGGCGGCGACCTGAGGGCGCCGCCAAGAGGAGGACATATGACGATGAGAAACCGATGGTTTCTGATGCTCGCTGGCGTCCTGTCGTTCACGCTCGTTCTGGGCGCGGCCTGCAGCAGCGATGACGACAAGACCGACAGCACCCCCGCTGCCGGAAAGACCACAACGACCGGCACGGGCGACATGGCCCCGGCCGCCGACCAGAAGATCACCATCCAGTCCGTCGAGCCTCAATACCTCGATCCGCATCGCTCCAGCTTTGAGCAGGACATTGCGATCGAGCGGATGATCTTCCGCGGGCTCTACAACCTGACCGATGACGGATCAGGTGGCGTTGAGGTCGAACCAGGTCTCGCGGCCGGTGACCCCGTGATCGCTGGCAACGTCTACACCGTGAAGCTGAAGCCCGGCCTCAAGTGGTCCGATGGCGAACCGCTTACGGCGCAGCACTTCGTCGATGGCGCGAAGCGCGGATGCGACCCGACCGTCTCGACCGAGTACGGCTACCTGTGGGGCGAGGGCTACATCGACGTTGTCGGGTGCACCGCGGTCCAGGCGAACAAGGATGCCGCGCAGAAGCAGACCTTGCTCGACGCGATGTCAGTGCGCGCCGTTGACGCCACGACCATCGAGTACACGCTGGCCAAGCCCAATGGGCGCTTCACCACGATCATGGCGCTCTGGCCGACGTTCCCCGCCCGCGCCGATGTGATCGCCGAATTCGGCGACGCGTGGACAAGGCCGGACAACATCGTTTCAAACGGCCCGTTCAAGCTCAGCGCGTACACCGCGGGCGATAGCCTGACGCTCATTCCCGATGCCAACTGGACGGGTAAGAAGCCCGCGCTTCAGGAGATCAAGGTCAAGTTCCTTGATGACTACTCGGCGGCGTTCCGCTCCTACCAGTCCGGTGAGTTGCAGATGACGCGCGTGAACGCGAGCGATGTGAAGACGGCTGAGGGCGCCGGTCTCACCGATCAGGTCATCATCGACCCGACCGCGCGCATCGAATGGCTCGAAATGCAGCTCGAAGATCCGGTACTCAAGGACTTCAATGTTCGCCTCGCGCTATCACGGGCGATTGACCGCGAAGCGCTCAACGAAGCGGTCTTCGACGGTGTGAATACGCCCGCGCACTACTGGGTCGTCAAGGGCCTCAAGGGCTTTCAGGGCGATGAGCCGTTCGAGGATCTGGTGGGGTACGACCCGGCGGCTGCGAAGGCAGCGCTCGCGAAGGCGGGCTACGCGGACGGGGCCGGCTTCCCTTCGCTCAGCGTCGTCGTCAACACCCCCGAACGCAAAGCGGCCGCCGAATTCCTGCAGCAGCAATTCAAGGAGATCCTCGGGATCGATATCACGATCGATCAGGTTGATGGACCGACGCGCTCGGCACGGTTCCGCGAGGAAAACTTCGATCTGTTCATCGGTGGTTGGCAACTCGACTACCCGGACATCGAGAACCCGCTCTTCGGGCTCTTCGAGACCGGCGGCGGGAACAACCATTACAACTGTTCCAACGCCGATGTCGATGCTGCGCTCGCGCGGGCCCTCGCGGCGCCGGACGATGACGCGCGGATTAAGGCCTATCAGGATATGGAGACCGCCATCGTCACGAACCTTTGTGGCGGTGCGCCGATGTACCAGACGTCTGTGCCTTATTTGGTCGACGACAGCATCGGCGGTCTGGTTCCCAACGGCACGATCGATTCCGGTCAGCCCGGCAACTACTGCGTCGAGTGCTGGTACGTGAAGAAGTCGTAGCGTTCATGTACGAAAGGTAAGGACAAGCGAGGGGCGTCCGGATCAATCCGGGCGCCCCTCGTCCGCTTATGCTTGCATACACGGTTCGCCGCGTGCTCTGGATCCTCCCCGTGCTGTGGGTGATCGCGACGCTCACGTTCTTTCTCATGAAGGCCGTACCCGGTGGCCCGTTCGTCCAGGAAAAGACGCGTCCGCCGGCGCTCGAGCGCGCCATCAATGAGAAGTACGGCCTCGACGATCCGGTCTGGCGACAATATCTCACATACCTCGGGAACACCGCGCGCTTCGACTTCGGCATCTCCTTCAAGGGCGATCGCCCTGTTACGGAAGTCATCAGGGAGTCGGGGTTCGTCTCGCTCCAGATCGCGACGCTCAGCCTGCTGCTCGCGCTCACCCTCGGCATCACGCTTGGAACGGTCTCCGCGCTGAAACACAACAGCCCGATCGACTACGCCGGCGTACTCTTCGCGACGGTGGGCGCGAGCGTGCCGCACTTTGTGCTCGCCGCCTTCCTCGTGATCATCTTTGCGGTCAAGCTCAGTTGGCTCAAAACGCTTGGATGGGGCGGACCCACGCACATGACCGATGTCTTTGATTTCGGCGCGTACGATTGGCGAAGGATGATTATTCCGGTCGTCTCGCTCGCCATGCTGCCAGCCGCGTACATTGCCCGCGTGACGCGTGCCAGCGTGCTGGAGGTCCTCGGCCAGGACTACATCCGTACCGCCCGCGCGAAGGGCCTGAGCGAGTACCGCGTCGTCGTTGGGCATACCATCAAGAACGCTATGATTCCCGTCCTGACCGTCATCGGCCCCACTGCGGCGTTGCTGCTGTCAGGTTCGTTCATCATCGAGACCATGTTCGGGATTAACGGACTTGGGCGCGTTTCGATCGCGGCGGTACGAACTCGCGACTACGGCCTGATCATGGGCACGACGCTGTTCTACGCGCTGATCGTCTCCGTTTCGAACCTGTTGGTGGACCTCCTTTACGCAGTTGTCGATCCCCGGATCAGGTACCGCTGATGGCTACACCAGAAACCGCCGCGCGGTTCGTACCGATCGATGCCACAGTGCAGCTGGCAGTCGTGCATCGTGGCCTTTGGACCGATGCCTGGCGGCGACTCCTCAAAAACAAGCTGGCGATGATGGGAGCGATCCTGCTCATCGTGGTCTCCGCGACCGCATTCGCCGCCCCGTACATCGGCGTCATCGAACGTCACGATTCCGCGGACATTACGACGGACAAGCAACTTGGTCCTTCGTCCGAACACTGGCTTGGCACCGATCAACTCGGCCGCGACACGTGGGCGCGCAACCTGGAAGGTATCCGCATCTCGCTCAAGATCGGCTTGGGTGCGCAGATCGTCGTGTTGACCCTCGGGCTATCGTTCGGAGCGTTCGCCGCGCTCGGCGGGCGCGTCACCGACAACCTCGTCATGCGTTTTACGGACATCATGTTTTCGTTTCCCGATGTCCTCTTCATCATCTTGCTGCGGGAGATCTTTGTTCAGCGCGACATTCCCGGCCTGACGCCGTCCATCGTCATGGTCCTGGCGATCGGTCTCCTCGGCTGGACCACGATCGCCCGCCTGGTCCGCGGCCAAATGCTGTCGCTCGCCGAGCGGGATTTCGTGCTGGCTGCGCGCGCCCTCGGAGCATCCCGGATACGCATCGTCGTGCAGCACATGCTTCCGAACACGCTCGGGCCCGTCATCGTCGCAATCACGTTCGGTATCCCGACCGCGATCTTCCTCGAAGCCGTGCTGAGCTTCCTCGGCCTCGGCATCCCGCCGCCGGCATCGAGCCTCGGAACCCTGATTTCCGACGGCTACAATTACATTCAGCGAAACACCTGGACGGTTGTCGTACCGGCGTCGTCTCTGGCTGTGCTTATGTTGTGCTTCACGTTCCTTGGCGATGGATTACGTGACGCGCTCGACCCCCGGACGCGCTGACGAACCTGCTGGCGCCGTCCACAATCGGCGCTCACGTAGTATCATGTGCTCGCGTGGCGATGTTGGACGCTGCGTGGTTGCCGGTCGCTCCCCGTACGCGGCGGCAAGCCTAAAGGAGGGACGAATGCGCATACGAACTCGGCATTTACTATTACTCGCGGGCCTGGCTTCGGCTGCGCTCATCATCGGTGCCGCCTGCGGCAGCGATGACAAAAAGACCCCGAGTGGCGGAAAGTCACCCGTTGCCGGCAACACGACCGTTGCCGCTGGAAAGTATCAGTACGTCCTCACCGACGCGCCCTCAGACGCCGCGCCGCCTGAGGATCAGAAGCTCACCGTCAACCTGCGCGGTGAACCCGACTCAATTGACCCACAAAAGTCAAACTTTGCTGACAACATCTCCGTTGAGCATCTCCTCTTCGCCGGACTGTTGACGTTCGACGACGATCTCGAGGTGGTACCGCTTGTCGCGACGGAAGTGCCGACCATCGCGAACGGCGGCATCTCGGCCGATGGCCTGACCTACACATTCAAGCTTCGCAGTGATGCAAAGTGGTCGGACGGCAAGCCCGTGACGGCCGCTGACTTTGAATTCGCAATCAAGCGTCTCTTCGATCCTCTGGTTGGTGTGTACTACGCAAGCTTCTTCACCGACATCGTCGGCGCGGCCGAAGTCTACGCGGCAGTCGATGCGACACCGGCGGAGATCGACGCTCTCGAGGCGAAGATCGGCGTCACTGCCGTCGATGACACGACGCTCAAGATCGTACTCAGCCAGTCCGTCGCGACGTTCCTCCAGCGCATGGCGCTCCACGCCGTCTACCCGACGCGCGAGGATGTCGTCACAGCGAACCCGGACGACTGGACGGAACCGGGAAAGATCGTGACCAACGGCCCCTACACGCTCAAAGAGTGGGTCCACCAGGATCACATCACGATAGAGGCGAACCCGAACTTTTTCCTGGGTGAGCCGGTCCTGCAGGAGATCACCTTCATCCAACAGACCGATACCAACGTCGCGCTGGCGTCCTACAAGGCTGGCGAACTCGATACGTCACAGGTTCCGCCCGCCGCCGTGAAGGACGTCCGCG
>JANPBN010000339.1:0-4151 GCA_031430415.1 Dehalococcoidia bacterium | reverse complement strand
GGGCGAAGTACAGCACGGCCGTCGTGCTTGTGAACGGGGCGAGTTGCGAGGGCACGACCTGGCTGTGTCGCACGCCGACGAGCGCGCCTGACGGGTCGCGCATGACTGCGCAAAGCGTGATCCCTCCGATCGCGTCCGGCGAGCGGTTCGTGATTGTGACAACGGTCGCGCCGCGGGCCGGATCCGTGTCCTCGATGCGGGCACGCAGCCCGGACGCGAGCGGGTTGCCTTCGCCCGGCGAGCTGTCGTGCTGGAAGACGCCCGTCATCGGAGGCAGGAGGTCGTATCCATCCGACCCTATCTCCCATGCGGCTGTTTCTCCAGGCGCCACCCGCGCCGGGCAGGTCGTCGTGGCGATTGTGTGGACGCGGCCGGTTCCGTCCGTGATCTCGCCATAGATGATGGACCGCCACATGACGGCGTCGCCGTCATTCGTCACCTCGCCGACCCACGGGCCCGACGGGCTCCGTTGCGTCGCCGGCGTCAGGCACGTCGCTGCTATCCCCGAAAGCAGGGCAAGCGCGACAAGCACGAGGATCAGGCGTCTCATGTCCGTACAACGCCGCAGCGGCGGAAAGGATTACCGCGGCGCTACGCGACCAGGGGCTTTGCGCCGTGAACGCCGAGGAGATAGGCCGCATGCTCGATCTCCGCGAGGTGTTCATCGTCGTGGAGTCGCTGCCAGGCCAGCCATTCCTTGACGTTGTACGGCCCGGCGCCGTAGCCTTCGGCGCGCAGCTCCAGGTCGGTCATCGGCCACAGCGAGTCGAGGACATCGCGAAGCTCGTCCTGCGATGCGTCCAGTGCCATCCGCGCCCATGTCATCGATGGCAGCTTCGCGATCGTGCGATGCTCCGCCGCGGGAAGCGCCCCGTGCTCGAGCGAAATACAAATGCGGGCGATGCGCCGCCTGAGCGGCACGAGGTGACAGAGCACTTCGAGCGCCGATGGCACGCCTGGCGCTGGTGGTCGTGACGCCGCGTCGTCGTCCATGCTGTCGAGCCGAGCGATGAGGTGCCCGTACGCCTCCAGCGCCCACGTGCGGAACGGAACGAGATCCATGAGGCCGGCCTGGTGCACCTGCACCGCCACCTGGGACGGATCGAACGTGCGTGAGATCAATGCTCCGTCGCTCCCTTCGCGGCTCCTGATGAATATCGGCCCCGGCGGCGTTTCAATCCATCCCCAACAACGGATTGTCCCGATAGGGAATCCCTGATTCGGCCGCTGATGGCGAAGCGGCTATACTTGCGCCAGAGGCGACGACGGAGACGAGTACGTCGCGCGCGCAGCCAGAGCGAGTCCGGAGCGGTGGAAGCCGGACGCAGGCGCCGCGATCGAAGATCCCTCCCGAGCCGGCGGACGAACGCTCGATAGAGTCAGTAGGCCCGCCCGGACGCGCACCGTTAGCGGCGCGGGGCGTGATTGCGCCCGTAAGAGAGCTCGCCGGACAGCGGCGGGAACAAGGGTGGTACCGCGGACCAACGTCCGTCCCTGTCGAGGGGCGGGCGTTTTTCGTTTTCACCACAGAGGCACAGAGGGCGCAGAGGTTTCGGGATCAGGGAAGATTGCACCATGACCAACGACCAGCGACCAGCGACCGGCGACGATAATCCCACCTTCGCGCCCGTATCGACACGGCCATCGTTCGTCGAGATGGAGAAGCGCTCGCTCGAGTGGTGGCGTGAACGCGACATGATCGGCCAGTACATTCGCCGGAACGATGCGTCGGAGCGGCGCTGGTCGTTCGTCGATGGCCCGATCACGGCGAACAATCCGATGGGCGTGCATCACGCGTGGGGGCGCTCGTACAAAGACCTCTGGCAGCGCTTCCACACGATGCTTGGCGAGAAGCAGCGCTACCAGAACGGATTCGACTGCCAGGGCCTATGGATCGAAGTAGAGGTCGAGAAAGAGCACGGCTTCACGTCGAAGAAGGACATCATCGCCTACGGCATCGACAAGTTCGTCGATGACTGCAAGGCGCGCGTGCAGCGCTTCGCCGCGGTGCAGACGGAGCAGTCGATTCGTCTCGGCTACTGGATGGACTGGGAGAACTCGTACTACACGAACAGCGACGAGAACAACTACACGATCTGGTCGTTCCTCAAGACGTGCAACGATCGCGGCTGGGTCTACAAGGGCCACGACGCGATGCCGTGGTGCCCTCGTTGCGGCACCGGCCTGTCCGAGCACGAGATCGTCACCGAGGGCTACCGCGAGGTGACGCACACCAGCGTCTACGTGAAGTTCCCGCTGCTCGACCGTCCCGGCGAGTCGCTGCTGATCTGGACGACGACGCCGTGGACGCTGCCGGGCAACGTCGCCGCTGCCGTCAATCCCGAACTGACGTACCTGAAGGTGCGGCAGGGCGACGACGTCGTCTACCTCTCGAAGGGCGCGGCGCAGACCGCGCTCAAGGGTGACCGCGAGGTGCTCGCCGAACTGCCGGGCCGCGATCTCGTCGGGTGGCGCTACGGCGGGCCGTTCGACGAACTGCCGGCGGCCGCCGAGGCTGCGACGCAGCATCGCGTGATCTCGTGGAACGATGTCACGGACGAAGAGGGCACGGGCATCGTCCACATCGCGCCCGGTTGCGGCAAGGAAGACTTCCATCTCGGGAAGGACGAGGGTCTCGCCGTCATCGCGCCCGCGGACGATGTCGGCAACTACGTCGACGGCTTCGGCGCGCTGAGCGGCAAGTTCGTCTCGGCCCCGGAGACCCGAGACGAGATCTTCGCCAGCCTGCGCGAGAAGGGCGTGCTGTACCGCACACAGCAGTACGCGCACCGCTATCCGCACTGCTGGCGCTGCGGCACGGAACTGATCTTCCGTCTCGTCGACGAGTGGTTCATCAGCATGGACGAACTGCGCGGCCAGATCGCCGAGGTTACGAAGCAGATCCGCTGGATTCCCGACTTCGGCATGGCGCGTGAACTCGACTGGCTGAAGAACATGGACGACTGGATGATCTCGAAGAAGCGCTACTACGGCCTCGCGCTGCCGATCTTCGATTGCGCCTGCGGGGCATTCGAGGTCATCGGCAGCGAGACAGAACTGAAGGCGCGCGCCGTCGAGGGCTGGGATGTCTTCGAGGGCAAGTCGCCGCACAAGCCGCACATCGACGCCGTGAAGATCCGCTGCCGCGCGTGCAACGAAGTTGTCTCACGCATCCCCGACGTCGGCAATCCGTGGCTTGATGCCGGCATCGTCCCATTCTCGACGCTGAAGTACCGCAGCGACCGCGCGTACTGGGAAGAGTGGTTCCCGGCGCACTTCATCACCGAGGCCTTTCCTGGGCAGTTCCGCAACTGGTTCTACTCGTTGCTGACAATGTCGACGGCACTCGAGAACCGGCCGCCGTTCCTCACCGTGCTCGGCCACGCCATGGTGCGCGACGAGAGCGGCGAGGAGATGCACAAGAGCAAGGGCAACGCGATCTGGTTCGAGGACGCCGCCGACAACATGGGCGTCGATGTGATGCGCTGGCTGTTCTTTGGGCAGAACCCGGCGCACAACGTCAACTTCGGCTACGGCCAGGCCGACGAGGTCCGCCGCAGCATGTTCCTGACGCTCTGGAACACCTACGCCTTCTTCGTCACCTACGCGTCGCTCGATGGCTGGCAGCCGTCGCTTGCGAACGGCGAATTTGCGCCTGACGCGACGCTCCAGCGCACGGAGCTCGACCGCTGGATGCTCTCCGAACTGCACGCGCTCGTCCGCGACGTCGAGGCGGTGCTGCAGGACTTCGACGCACAATCGGCGACGAAAGCGGTCGAGGCGTTCGTCGAGGACCTCTCGAACTGGTACGTGCGCCGGAGCCGCCGCCGCTTCTGGAAGTCCGAGAGCGACAGCGACAAGCTCGCGGCGTACGCCACGCTCTACGAGTGCCTGCACACGCTCGCGAAGCTGCTCGCGCCGTTCACGCCGTACCTCGCGGAGGAGCTGTACCAGAACCTCGTGCGCCCGTTCGATGCGAGTGCGCCCGAGAGCGTGCATCTCACTGACTGGCCGCGGTCCGACGCATCACGCATCGACCAGGTGCTGAACGACGAGACACGGCTCGTGATGCGCGTGGCGTCGCTGGGCCGCGCGGCCCGCGCGAAGGCGCAGATCAAGGTGCGGCAGCCCGTCGCCGAACTGTTCGTGAA